>JBEGKS010000168.1:0-3702 GCA_041183945.1 Bacteroidota bacterium
TGCGAATACTAAAACATTATTACAAGCTTTACAAGAAGAAGGCATTGCTCCTATTGATAATGTTAAGATTCAAATTAACAATGGTAAGATTACTGTAAATGGCAAGGCCTTAACAGAGGAGCAGAATGCTAAATTCTCTTCTTACCTTAAGAAAGACTAGTTGTTTATTTAACTTATTGAGTATTAGTTATAGCTCATTTAACTGAGCCAGTTTTTATAAAAAATTAACAAAATCCCTCCGATATTTTCGGGGGGATTTTTTTGTATGTTCCTATAATTTCGTAGATTGCTTACGAATACAATCGTATCATTATGAATAAGACTATTAGACCTACAGAAAGTGAATTAGATATCCTTAGTATTTTATGGGAAAAAGGCAGCGCCACTGTAAGAGAAGTACATGAAGTAGTGCAAAAAACGAAGGATGTGGGTTATACCACTACCCTTAAGCTTATGCAAATTATGAACGAGAAAGGCTTAGTCATTAGAAATGTTAGCTCTAAAACGCATATTTATACCCCTACTTTAACAAGAGAAAAAGCACAGGAGCAGTTTGTAGGCAAAATGATACAAACTTTATTTAGTGGTAGTACTTCTCAATTAGTGCTACAAGCTTTAGGTAGACAAAAACCATCGGATAGTGATTTAGCTGAAATTAAATCCATGATTCAAAAACTAGAGCGTAAATAATATTTATAAATAGTAATGTCAGTTTTAACCAATATACCATTTGCAATAATCAATAATGTAGGCTTTAGTGCTATATTATTTTTGGTATACCAGCTGCTTAAAACATTACAGGAAAAAGAAATACTTTCCATTAAAGCGGCGCATTTATTTAGCATGGCAAGTATTTTTCAAAGCTTGGGCTTGGTTCAATTTTTAGCTTTGCTATTTTATCCTCAGTGGGGACTGGCATTCGTAAGAGATAGTTTTAATCTATTGAATGAGGGTGTATCATCTTTAATCATGCAGGCAACTCAGGCTCCTATTGGTTGGCTTTCAATTATAGGGCTTGTTTATTGTATAGTATTAGCTGGTTTAATTATTAAAATGGCAGTTCAATTTTATCAATTAACTGCTTTAGTAAAAACTTCTAATTTTTCTGAATCATCTAAGTATTCTTCTTTCATTTATAGTTTGCCTCAAGCAACAAAAGGGAAAAAAGTAAAAATAGGTATCTCCCCTACAATAGCCTCTCCTATTAGCTTTGGCTGGATAGATCCCATTATACTCTTGCCAATTGCCCTGGTGAATCAATTAACGGTGAAAGAAATAGAGAGTATTATTTTACATGAGTGGGCACATATACTTAGAAACGACTATCTTATTAATATAATAACTAGTCTTGTTCAAGTAATACTTTTCTTTAATCCCTTCTCCTATTTATTGAATAAAGAAATAAGTCTTCAAAGAGAAATAGCCTGCGATAACTTTGTAATGGAGGCAAGCGTTGAAAAGCTAGATTACTTAAATGCGATTTATAAAATAGCTACAGGAATTTCGCATAAGAAGGCTCCTGTTCAAAATAGCTGGTCAATGGGTATATTAAACATACCTAATGAACTTTTATACAGGGTAAAAACTTTAACAAAAACTAGTCGATTCAATTTTATTCATTCTGCACAAATTATCTTAGCAACTTTCGTAGCTAGTTTATTGTTTTTTATTCCATTTTATAATACCCCATCTAAGTTGGTAAGCAAGGTGCAGCTAAAGGTTTCCTTTGTATATATAAAAGTTCCTAGCAGCGTTGAGTTGCATACTAACAGTGTTGAGTTAAAAAAGCCAAGATCTGTTTATACCTCAACACATAAACATAAACGACTGCTTGAAAAAAATACTGAACAAAATACTTTAGAAAATACTGAAGAAAATACAGCGGTGGTTAATTGGAATGATGTTGGACGTCCTTCTAATTTGATAAATAAGTCTTATGATGAGATGGTGGGAAAAACAATGCAGTGGATAAAAACCAGATCGGTAGAAAATCAATTTGCTAGTTATCAGGATAAAGAAGATGAGATAGAGTATGAAGTAGCTGAGAAATTATTATTGCGTGCTATTTTTACCAACTATCAATTAAAAAGAGAGCTTTTAAATGATCGATTAACCAAGGCTAGCAATGAAAAAGAAGCCATGGATTACGTAATGAATAGCAAAGAGTGGGAACAAATGCAACAATTTGAAAAGTGGACTGCTGATTTTTTGAAAAAACATCCCCAACTGGTTGATACCACTACCACTACAATTTCTAGTCTAAGTTCTCGCTTAATTGTTTACTAATTTCTTTTCCTCCTACACAGAAAAGCATGTCTAAAATGCTTAGGTTTTGAATAAATCCTGAAGGGCTTGTAAATACCTGTTGATATTCATGTTGAATAGGAAACTGCGCATAATTATTCGGCTGCCAAGGATGTATTTCTTTTTTAGTTTCTTCTTCCTTTATTTTTTGTACATACTCATTGTATTGTATCAATTTCCATTTCCCCTTAACCGCTTTTTGTAAAAATTGATGACAGGCTTCTAAAAATTCAATTAAGAGTTCTGTTTTGGTGGTGTAAAGCTTTTCCAAATCGGCTTCATAGTATTCAAAATAAGGGGCTCTTTTGTAACAGGTTTTAAGGGCCTTGAAATGCTGTGCTTGCCAGGGTGCGTCATAGGCAATGCGAATATTATTAATAGCTGTTTTTTGGTCTCTTCCACCCACAATGGGAATAGTTAAGGCTAATGGCCCTTGCGCACTTAAGATAACCATTTTATTTTTGAAACTCATTTTAGTAAAGGGCGCATGGCTGTCAAAACAGACTTGCTTTTCTTTATAAAGTAATTCAATAAAGCAAATGTTTCCAAAATATTGATAATCGGTTACTAGCATGTCTTAACAAAAACTTATGTAAATATATTTTTACAATCTCCAATTAACTAATAATTTTATATAAATCTTTACATGAAGCCCCTAAACTATCTATTTCTAGCAAGTATCTTACTATTGACTGCCTGTGCTTCACCTAAGAATTTAGAATTTAAAGGTATAGAGTCCTTAAATGTTGAAAAAGCTAGTTTGGGTAAGAATATTTTTATAGCCTCATTTGCCTATAATAACCCTAATAATTTCAAATTGGTTTTAAATAAATTAGACTGTTCTATTTATATGAATGACCAATTTTTCACAAAATATACCATCGACTCCAATTATACTATTCCAGCCAATGCTAATTTTTCATTACCTGCCAAAATGGAAGTAGACTTATCGCTATTATTAAAAAATAGTGTGGATATACTTTTCAATAAACCTATGAAAATTGGTATTAAAGGAAATGCCACTATTTCAAAAGGCATGTTCACAAAAACAGTTCCTATTGAATTTGAGACAAGTCAGAAATTAAATTTAAGAGAAGCTATTTTGAAATAATTAAATATTCCAAGTACTAGGGCTTTCTCTCCACTGCATTAAAGTTTCTTGAGTTTTGCTATCTACTTCCCCCTTCTCTACTGCTAAGTCAATTAAACTAGCATAATTGGTTAATGAATAATAAGGTACGCCTGCTGTTTTAAAGGCTTCGTCTGCTAAAGCAAATCCATAATTAAAAATAGAAACCATACCCACTACTTCCAATCCGGCATTTCTTAAAACATCTACTACTTGTAAACTACTTTTACCTGTAGAGATTAAATCTTCAATGACTAAAATTTTATTGG
>JBEGKS010000169.1:0-3654 GCA_041183945.1 Bacteroidota bacterium
TGCAGATGCTTTGGGGGCTCCTATATCACTCTCAGATTATCATCATTGGTTTGGTCAATGATGAGTTACTAGACAAAGTTCTTTTGGAGGCAGAATTACTAGAACTAACCGCCAATCCAAACAGAGAAGCTGCAGGAACTGTAGTAGAAGCCTCATTGGATAAAGGTCGTGGATATGTTGCCACAATTCTTGTACAGAACGGAACGTTACGTCAAGGGGACTTGATTTTGTCTGGTCAGTTTTATGGCCGTGTGAAAGCGATGTTCAACGAACGTAATCAACGTATCGAAGTAGCGCCTCCTTCAACACCAGTGGTTATCTTAGGTTTAAATGGTGCACCACAAGCGGGTGAGAAATTTAAAGTGTACGAAGATGAAGCAGAAGCAAAAGAATTAGCTACGAAGCGTGCGCAATTATTAAGAGAGCAAGGTTTAAGAACTAGAAAACATATTACACTGGATGAAATTGGTCGTCGTTTAGCCTTAGGTAACTTTAAAGAATTAAATATTATCATTAAAGGTGATGTGGATGGTTCTGTAGAAGCCTTAAGTGATTCATTACAAAAATTATCTACTGAAGAAATTGCGATTAGAGTCATCTTAAAAGGGGTAGGTCAAATTTCTGAGTCAGATGTATTACTTTCTGCAGCTTCCGATGCAATTATCATTGGATTTAATGTAAGACCTTCTATGCAAGCTAACAAGTTGGCAGAGACAGAAGGGGTAGAGATTAAATTATACTCTATAATCTATAACGCCATTGACGAAATCAAGTCTGCAATGGAAGGTATGTTGGAACCAAAAATTCAAGAGAAAATTGTGGCCAACGTAGAAGTAAGAGAAGTTTATAAATTTGACAAGGCAACCGTTGCTGGATGTTTTGTACTCGATGGTAAATTGAGTAGAAATAGCAAGATTAGAATTATCCGTGACGGTATTGTGGAGTATCCTAAAGGAGAAGGTCAAAGTGCTGAATTAGGTAGTTTGAAGCGTTTCAAAGACGATGTAAAAGATGTCGTATCAAATATGGAATGTGGATTGACGATCAAAAACTTTATCGACCTTAAAGTAGGAGATATTGTGGAAGCCTTTGAAGAAGAGGAAGTAAAACGTACTTTATAAAAAAATTAAGATTTGCTATTTGGGTAAATGACCCAAGCGGCAGAACTTTACCAAATAATAAAAAATTGATGAAATTAATTAGCATTGCATTTTCTTTATTTTGCTTAACCTTTTCTTTTTCAGGTAAGGCGCAAGTAAAAAAAGTATTAGCAGATAAAATTATAGCCACAGTGGGCGATAAATTTATCTTAAAATCAGATATTGAAAATGCAATTGGCGATTACAAGCGTCAAGCGCAAGGTCAAGAAAATGTAAACATACCTTCTGAGTGTCAAGTAGTGGAAGGTCAATTAATTCGTAAAGCCTTAGTATTACAAGCACTTATCGACTCTATTAATGTTACTGAAGAAGACGTAGAGGTGGCCATGGAAAGCCGTATTCGTAATTTTATTCAACAATTTGGCTCTAGAGAAGTTTTAGAAGAAGTAGCGGGCCGATCTGTTTTTCAATTAAAAGAGGATTTTCGTATTTTAATCAAGGAGCAAAAATTAGCTGACGAAATGCAGTCTAAAATTGTAGAGAAAATTAAAATCACTCCTACGGAAGTAAGAAACTACTATAATAAAATTCCGGTGGACAGCCTGCCTTTATATGAAAGTGAAGTGCAAGTAACAGAATTAGTAATGCATCCTAAAGCCAATAGAGATGTAGAAGAATATGTCATTAAACAAATGCTCGAGTACAGAAAGCAAATTGAATCAGGGGCTAATAAATTTGATCAGTTAGTTAAATTATATTCTGAAGACCCTAGTGCTAAAGATAACCTAGGTCTATTTAATTTAAATCGTAACGAGAAAAATTTTGATCCTGCATTTATGTCTGGTTCATTCCGTTTAAAAGAAGGTCAAATTTCTGCGCCTATTAAATCTAAATTCGGCTACCATATCATTCAACTTATTTCAAGATCGGGTGATGAAGCGGTGGTAAAACATATTTTACGTATTCCTCCTATTACCAATGATGAAATCAATGAAACAAAATTGTTTTTAGATAGCATTAGAAAAGAGGTCATGGCAAATCGATTAAATTTTGGGGAAGCCGTTAATAAATTTAGCGATGATGAAGGCAGTAAGTTTAGTGGTGGTGCTATTACAGGTCGTGACGGATCTACCTATGTAAACATTGACCAATTAGACAAAGAAATGGTGGTTTTAATGCAAAGTATGAAACCAGGCGATATTTCTGTACCACAGGTATACTTAGACGATCGTGGTAGAAAAACTGTAAGACTTATTTATTTTAAAGAGCGCACCACACCCCATAAAGAAAACTTAAAAGAAGATTATAATAAAGTAGCACAACGTGCATTAGAAGAAAAAAAGGCAAAGTCTATGGAGACTTGGTTCAAAGAACATGTACCTAATTATTATGTTTTTGTAGACGATTCTTTACAAGCTTGTCCTGAACTAAAAGATTGGACCAAGGTGGCCAATCAGATTGTGAAAGAAAAGACATTTTAATTCTACTTATCCCTATGTCATCTATTTTTTATCCAGCGAATGAAAGAGGCCATGTTCAATTTGATTGGCTAGATACTTACCATAGTTTTAGTTTCGGACAATACCATGATCCAACTAAAATTCATTTTGGAGCGCTTCGTGTTTTAAATGACGACAAGATAGATGCTGGCATGGGTTTCGGCACTCATCCCCATGATAACATGGAAATTATTACCATTCCTTTATTTGGCGATTTACACCACAGAGATAGTACGGGCAGAGATTGTATCATTAAAGAGCATGATGTGCAAATAATGAGTGCAGGCTCGGGCATTCAACATAGTGAAGTCAATCCCAATAAAGATAAAAGGGTAGAGTTATTCCAAATATGGATCTTTCCCAAAGAAAGAAATATCACTCCTAGATATGATCAAAAATCATTTCTTCCAGAAGATAGGGTGGACCAACTACTTACCGTTGTTTCTCCCAATGACCCAGGTACCTTATTTATTAACCAAGATGCTTGGTTGTCTTTAGGCCACTTTAAGAAGCCTTTCTCCACTAATTATGCCATGCACCAAGCTGGCCAAGGCCTTTTTGCCATTTGTATTGAAGGAACTTGCACCGTGGGAGGTCAAATCCTAGGTCGCAGAGATGCGGTGGGCATTTCAGGGGTAGAAGCGGTCCAAATAGAAGCTGCTGCCGGCTCCGACCTACTACTTATTGAAATTCCTCACTTTACTACGAAAGGGTAGAAATTTTTTTACTTCTTTACTAGTATACAATAGCTAACTATTGTAAATTTGGGACTCCTTAAACTCCATCATGAGCGACGAAATCAAACACGAGTGTGGGCTAGCCTATATTCGACTCAGAAAGCCTCTTTCTTATTATCTTCAAAAAAGAGGGTCGGTTACCTACGGATTAAATAAATTATACCTCTTGATGGAAAAACAGCACAATCGTGGACAAGATGGTGCTGGTATAGCTACACTTAAATTAAATATTGAACCAGGTAATCCTTTTTTATATCGACTACGCAGTAATGCGCAACAACCTATTGCCGATTTATTTTATAAAATAGGTTTAGAAAT
>JBEGKS010000170.1:0-5913 GCA_041183945.1 Bacteroidota bacterium
GTATAAGGCCGAGTAGTTGAAAAAAATCGGGTATTCTCATTGGTAAATTTATAAGGATCGTATTGGTGCAAACCCGGGTCCCATCCGGCTTTGAGCACTGGATTAAAAAAATAAGACTGTGCAGCACCACCATAATTTCCAAGGGTATGGTAATTGGCCGCAAGCGGATAGCGATTGTAAAAATCGTTCACGGAAGAATCCAAGATCCTATTTCTAGTACTATCGTAAAAACGATAGTAAATGGTTATAGAATCTGCATATTTGTCTCTATGTTGTAAACTATCGTTCTTGGTATCTTTTTTAACAGCAGCTATGTATTTAGAAATATTGTTGAATGACTTTTCATCAATTACTGCATTTACAAAATTAGAAAAGTTTTCAACCGTTCCCATTTTCATAGTCTTAATAGCTTTCACTAATTTTTCTTTAATAGCGGGTGCAAGGTTAGAAGGTAAATATGCACGAGATGCAGCAGAACATTTTTGTCCTTGGTATTCAAATGCACCACGCGCAAGAGCTGTAACCACAGTATCTACATCGGCTGTTTCATGTACCATTACAAAATCTTTGCCTCCTGTCTCACCCACAATTCTTGGATAAGTTTTATACTTAGCAATATTCTCTCCAATTTGTTTCCACATATAATTAAATACACCAGTGGAACCTGTAAAATGCACACCTGCAAAATCGGGATGCGCAAAACATGTAGCACCAATGGTAGGACCATCTACATATACAATATTAATAACACCATCTGGAAGTCCTGCTTCTTTCATAATACGCATAAATAATTGCGCAGAATATATTTGTGTATTGGCTGGTTTCCAAACAACCACATTACCGCACATTGCAGCAGAGGCTGGGAGGTTACCACCTATCGCCGTGAAATTAAAAGGTGTAATTGCTAGTACAAAACCTTCTAGTCCGCGGTATTCCATTCTATTATGAATACCTGGTGAAGAGATAGGTTGTTGTTGATATATCTCTGATAAAAAATGAACATTGAATCTTAAAAAATCTATTAACTCACATGATGCATCTATCTCTGCTTGGTAAGCATTTTTACTTTGACCTAACATGGTAGCCGCATTCATTTCAAAACGATATTTTGTGGCTAATAAATCGGCAGCTTTTAAAAATATATGTGCTCTTGCTTCCCAATTCATATTCGACCATGCATTTCTAACTTTTAATCCTGCACTTATAGCTTGGTCTACCTGTTTTTTATTACCCATATGAAAATAACCAAGTGTATGTTTTATTTCATGAGGAGGATGAATAGCATGTTTTATATCGGTTCTAATTTCTTTGCCACCAATAATCATGGGAATATCCAAAGGTTTTTTCTTTAGCGTTGCGATAGCTTCTTTTAAAGCCAACTTTTCTTTAGAACCTGGAGCATAACTTAATACAGGTTCATTGACTGGAACGGGATAATTAAAGGTGCCGAATTGCATAATTATAGTATTAGGCTTCAAAAATAAGCATAAAATGAACATATGTTAGGAAGTTCTCTTATTTGAGTAAACTTTGACTAAATTTGTATGCTTTCTAAGCAATCAAACTTTAATACTATTCAATGCAATATATCTTAGTAGATGTCGCAGATAGGGAACATTTTTACCCTTTTACACTAACGAACTCTTTGGCTAGTTGTAGGGTAGGAATATTTAGTTTTAAAGAAAGGTGGGAGCAGTATACTCATGATACTTGCGGAGTTTATACAGCTCCTTATTTACAAGCTCTATACGAGGACAATGCATTTTTAAAAAATGAGGAGGTTTTATATTTCATTAATGTGGCCTGCATTCCCTCGGAAAAATTAATGGAGGCAATTAAGGCTTTAAATGAAGGGGAAAAGTTAATGACTGCTGGAGGTAAATGGATAGCCACTAAAACCAAGGAAAGACAAATCTCCAAAATTCTCATGGCGGAGAAACCACCTATTGTAATAGAGGAGGTTTCCTTTGTATTAAATCAGTTACAGCTACTTTCTATCCATGCCAAACTCATTGAAAGAGACTTCAAGTGGGTAGCTAGTCAAAGAAAGTCTGAGCCTATTGACCCCTCTAATAATATCATTAATAAAGACCAAATTTTTATAGAAAAAGGTGCTACTGTTTTATGTTCTAATTTAAATGCAAGTGAAGGCTTTATATATATTGGAAATGAGTCAATTATAATGGAAGGCTCTTCTATTAGAGGATCCTTTGTTTTAGGCAAAAAGGGGGTGGTGAAGATGAATACAAGCATATATGGAACCACTACTGTTGGCCCTTATTGTTTGGCGGGGGGTGAAATTAAGAACTCTATTTTAATGGGCTATTCCAACAAAGGACATGAGGGTTATTTAGGGGATAGCATTATTGGTCATTGGTGCAATTTGGGTGCTGGTACTTGTAATAGTAATATTAAGAATACAGCAGGTGAAATTCAAATGTGGAATGAATTCAAGGGGGAATGGGAAAATGTAGGTCAAAAAATGGGCATGCTAGTGGGCGATTATAGTAGGTTTGCCATTCAATCAAGTATTAATACAGGTTCTTATATAGGTGTATCTGCCAATATTTTCGGAAATGGCCTTCTACCTAAACATATACCCAATTTCACTTTGGGGGTGACTTCAGGCTATCAATTGGATAAAGCCATAGAAGATATCCATAATTGGAAAAAAATAAAAGGATTTTCTATTACAGAGGCCGAAAAGCAGGTTTTAAAGCACTTATATCAACTAAATCATCACTGATTAGGACTGAATTTTATTACCTTTGCAGCGCTATTCAATAGCGCTTAAAACTTCCTACATAAACTATGAGAAAACAAATAGCAGCGGCCAATTGGAAAATGAATTTATCTCTTGCTCAAGCAGAGACCTTATTAAACGAACTAGTAGCTAGTGCACATTCATTAGGGAACCATCAGGAAGCTGTTTTTGCAGTGCCTACCATTTATATTCCCTTAGCTTTAGAAAAGTTAGCCAATAAATCTAATGTGTATGTGGCTGCTCAAAATTGTCACCAAAAAGAATCGGGTGCCTATACTGGTGAAATTTCAGCTTCTATGTTACAATCTATAGGCGTGAAGCATATTGTAGTGGGACATTCTGAACGTCGTGAGTATTTTGCAGAATCTGACGCCTTATTAGCAGAAAAAGTGAATGCAATTTTAGCTATTGGTAGCACACCTATATTTTGTTGCGGTGAACCATTGTCTATAAGAGAAGCAGAAACACAAAATGCATTTGTAGAAGCGCAATTAAAAAATTCATTATTTCATTTAACTGCTGAGGCTATTGTTAAAGTAGTCATTGCTTATGAACCTATATGGGCTATTGGAACAGGTAAAACTGCATCAAGTGCACAAGCACAAGATATACATGCTTATATAAGGTCTTGTTTTGCTGCAAAATATGGTGAAGCAGTAGCGAATGAAATTTCTATATTATATGGGGGAAGTGTAAAAGCTTCTAATGCAAAAGAAATATTCTCTCAACCAGATGTGGATGGTGGTTTAGTAGGTGGCGCTTCTTTAGTAGCTACTGAATTCACTGCTATTATAAACGCACTCTCTTAATTAAAAGACTAGTTACAACTTCATGAAGAATATTAGAAATTTTTGTATCATCGCACACATCGATCACGGTAAAAGTACTTGTATCATCGCACACATCGATCACGGTAAAAGTACCTTGGCCGATCGTTTATTAGAACACACTAAAACGATTACCGAGCGTGAAATGATGAATCAGGTTTTGGATGATATGGATTTAGAGCGTGAGAAGGGTATTACCATTAAGAGTCATGCTATTCAAATTAATTATATACATAAAGGCACCACTTACACTTACAATTTAATTGATACACCAGGTCACGTTGACTTTAGTTATGAAGTGAGTAGAGCCTTAGCGGCTTGCGAAGGTGCTTTATTATTAGTAGATGCCTCTCAAGGTATACAAGCACAAACTATTAGCAATTTATATTTAGCATTGGAAAATAATTTAGAGATTATACCAGTGATTAATAAAATTGATATGGATGGTGCTAAAATTCCAGAAGTAACCGATCAAATTATAGAATTAATTGGATGTAAGCAAGAAGACATTTTACTTGCAAGTGGTAGATCAGGTATTGGTATTGAAGAAATTTTACAATCCATTGCAGAACGCATACCCGCTCCAGTGGGAGATCCGCAAGCGCCACTACAAGCCTTAATTTTTGACAGTGTCTTTAATAGTTTTCGTGGTATTATTGTTTACTACCGTATTATGAATGGGGTATTAAAGAAAAATGATAAAATTCGTTTTGTCGCATCTGGAAGAGATTACAATGCAGATGAAGTGGGTGTATTAAAATTGGCCATGACACCAAAGGCTGAAGTGAGAGCAGGAGATGTGGGCTATATTATAACCGGTATAAAAGTGGCTAAAGAAGTTAAAGTAGGAGATACCATTACCTTGGCGAATAACCCAGGTGAAATGATCAATGGTTTTGAAGAAGTGAAACCCATGGTATTTGCAGGGATATATCCGGTTAACACCGATGAGTTTGAAGAGTTAAGAGATTGTATGGAAAAATTACAATTGAACGACGCCTCTTTAACTTTTGAATTAGAAACATCTCAAGCATTGGGTTTTGGTTTTAGATGCGGATTTCTAGGACTGCTTCATATGGAAATTATCCAAGAGCGTTTAGAAAGAGAGTTTAACCAAACCGTAATTACTACAGTTCCCAACGTAAGTTTTATAGCTTATACCACAAGAGGTGAAAAAATAATCGTGAACAACCCTTCTGAAATGCCCGATCCTGTAAAAATTGAGCATATTGAAGAGCCTTATATTCGTGCGCAAATTATTACCTCACCTGACTATATTGGTAATATCATTACCCTTTGTTTAAGTAAGCGTGGAATTTTAATGAATCAAAGTTATTTAACACCAACAAGGGTGGAATTAATCTTTGAAATGCCGATGACGGAAATTGTATTTGATTTTTATGATAAATTAAAAAGTCAAACAAGAGGCTATGCTTCTTTTGACTATTCTCAAATAGGCTTTAGAGATGCCGATATTGTAAAAATGGATATTTTATTGAATGGAGAAAAAGTAGATGCCTTAAGTGCTTTAATACATAGAGGCAAGGCTTCCGATTTTGGTCGTAGACTTTGTGAAAAATTAAAAGAACTATTAACCAAACAACAATTCCAAATTGCTATTCAAGCTGCCATTGGTGCTAAAGTAGTAGCTAGAGAAAATATATCTGCCATGCGTAAGGATGTTACCGCTAAATGTTATGGTGGTGATATTAGCCGTAAGCGTAAATTATTAGAGAAGCAAAAAGAAGGTAAGAAAAGAATGCGTCAAATAGGGAATGTGGAAATTCCACAAGAGGCTTTCTTAGCTGTTCTTAAATTAGACTAGTACAGTAAAATAAAAATACTTTGAAAAATTATTAAAGCGCTTAGTGAATACTAGGTGCTTTTTTATTGAATGGCATTTGCAAATTCTAGTAAGTGATTGAATCTGTAATCAATTAAAGGGTTCGGATAAGCGGTTTCAGGATGCGTAGTGGCTAAAAACACTGTATGCAGTCCTGCATTTCTTCCAAATTCCATATCGCTGGTTCTATTACCCAACATGATAGACTTTGTAAAATCAATACTTGGAAATTTCTCCTTGGCTTGTAATGCCATACCCGGTTGTGGTTTTCTATTAATAGAATCGTTATCTAAATCGGTGCAATAAAAAATATGATCTATTCTTCCTCCTAGTTTTACAATATCATTCACCATATTATGGTGTATGGTTTGTAAAGATTCTTCCGTCATAATACCTTTGCCTACACCTTTCTGATTGGTGGTAATAACAATGCTTGTAAACTTTGCTGCTAAAAGGGGTAGGGCCTTGATACTTTCATC
>JBEGKS010000171.1:0-6690 GCA_041183945.1 Bacteroidota bacterium
AATCTCTTGTTCACGATTGGAATTTCTATCACCAGAGCCACTCATTAACTGCAAGTAGTCAATAATGATTATTTTAACTTGGTGTTTGTTCACTAGTCTTCTTGCCTTTGCTCTAAATTCAAAAATATTTAAAGCAGCAGTGTCGTCTATATAAATAGGGGCTTGCTCTAATTTTTTAATACCCTTGCTATGTAATTGTTGGTATTCGTATTCTTCTAATTTACCTCTTGAAATTTTTTCCATTTTAATTTCACTCTCCGCGCTTAAAATACGTTGTACTAGTTGAGAAGCGCTCATCTCTAAACTAAAAAATCCAACGGCCTGTGGCTTAGTAGGATGCAGTGCTGCATTACGCGCCAAGTTTAAAGCGAAAGCGGTTTTACCCACAGAAGGACGGGCTGCTAAAATAATTAAATCGGTAGGTTGCCATCCGTAAGTAATTCTATCGAGTGAAGTAAATCCGCTTGGTACACCCGATATCTCATCTTTCTTCGTTCTTAATTGGTCGATACGGGTAACGGCATGTGCTAAGGCATCTCCAATATCCACGAAGTTTTTCTTCAAGTAGTTATTGGTAATGTTAAACATTTTTGTTTCACTATCATCTAGTAAATCAAAAACATCGGTGCTATCCTCGTAAGCATTTGCAATCACTTCTCCACTTATTCTAATTAATTCTCTTTGAATAAATTTTTGTAAAACAATTCTACCATGCGCTTCAATGTTCGCGGTAGATACAACCACATTGGTTAATTTAGAAACATAGTAAGCGCCACCAATCATATCCAACTGCTCACGCATTTTTAATTCTTCCACCATGGTGAGCATGTCAATAGGCATGTTCTTTTGTTGTAAGCCCTGCATGGCACTGAAAATAAGTTGATGTCCTTCTACATAAAAACATTCTGGCTTTAAAATTTCACTAATGGTATCGAATGCACTTTTATCTAATAGTATGGCACCCAACACTGCTTCTTCTAGTTCTCTTGCTTGTGGTGGAATCTTTCCATACATCATAGAACTAATATCTATATTACTATTTTTCTTCTTTGTTCTGTTTGTATTTATATTAGGGATAGACATAGTGATTGACCAATTTTCTTACTGCGAAAATCAAACCAAATTAGGACTTCAAGAAATTTAGTTTTGCAATGGGGTTGTACACAGGTCTTCGCCATATGAAATCCACAAAAAAACAGGGTTATTAACGGGTTTTGCACCTAGTTTTTAACTAAAAGCACTTAAAAATTAGTATTTTTGAAGCTATACTATAAAATTGTTCTATGACGATTAGTTATCGCTGGCTGAGTGAATATTTACCGCAGGAGTTAAGCCCTGAAAAGTTATCCATTATTTTAACTTCTATTGGGCTTGAGGTGGAGTCATTAGAAAAATATGAAAATTTCAAAGGAGGACTAGCTGGATTAGTGGTGGGCGAGGTTTTAGAAGTTGTAAAACATCCGGGTGCAGATAAATTAAATCTTACCAAGGTAGATATAGGTAAGGACCAACCCCTAGGTATTGTTTGTGGGGCGAGCAATGTGGCCAAAGGACAAAAAGTAGTAGTGGCCACTATTGGAACCACTATTTATCCTAAAGGGGGCGAGCCCATAACCATGAAGCTTGCTAAAATTAGAGGTGAGCAAAGTGAGGGTATGATATGTGCTGAAGATGAAATTGGTTTAAGCGATAATCATGCAGGCATTATAGTTTTGGATGCAAGTATAAAAGCAGGTACTGCAGTTTCAACAATTTATGCATCTTATGAAGATTGGATTTATGAAATTGGTCTTACACCCAATAGAATGGATGCCATGAGTCATTATGGTGTAGCTAAAGATGTTTGTGCTTATTTATCTTATCATGAATCACCGGTGGCTGCTATTAGTCCATTTAAAAAACAAGCAAGTAAAGATAAATCGGTAGCACCTTTTAAAGTAAGTATTGAAGATACTGCAGGTTGTAAAAGATATACTGGGGTAGTGATAGAAGGCGTTACGGTGAAAGAGTCTCCAACTTGGTTAAAAAATAAATTACAAGCCATTGGTGTTCGTAGTATTAATAATATTGTAGACATTACAAATTATATTTTGCATGAAACAGGACAACCCCTTCATGCCTTTGATGCAGCAGAGATAAAAGATAAAACCATTGTCGTAAAAAAATATCCAGCAGGTACTAAGTTTACTACACTTGATGGAGTGGAGAGAACTTTAACTGCCAATGATTTAATGATTAGCGATACCCAAAAGCCCTTATGTATTGCGGGTGTATTTGGTGGACTAACCAGTGGCGTAAAAACAAGTACCACGAATTTATTTTTAGAAAGTGCACTATTTGAAAATGTACATATCAGAAAAACATCGGTGCACCATGGTTTAAGAACCGATGCGGCTACACGTTTTGAAAAGGGTGTAGCTATTGACGGCACAGTGCTAGTATTAGAACATGCTGCTCAATTAATACAAGAATTAGCGGGTGGAAAATGTAGTGAAGTAATTGATGTGTATCCTGCGCCAGCCCCTAAAACAAAAGTGAACATAAGCTTTGCTTATTTAAAAAAGTTAAGTGGTAAGGTTTATCCAACAGATAAAGTGAAAACCATTCTTAGTAGTTTAGGTTTTGAAATTTTAAATCAAACAGCAGAAGGTTTAGAATTGGCCGTGCCTTATCATAAACCAGATATTAGTATTGCTGCAGATATAGTAGAAGAAGTTTTAAGAATTGATGGCCTTGATAATATTGCTATTCCAAGTGTGATTACTATGAGTCCTGCCATTGATCCATTGGAGAAAAAAGAAAAGTTCAAAGATAAAATTGCTCAATATTTAGTAGGCCGAGGCTTCACTGAAATTTTAACCAACTCTATTACCAATAGTGCCTATTTTTCTGAAGAAGTGTTAGCGCGTTCTGTAAAAATGTTAAATAATTTAACGGCAGAATTAGATGTGATGCGCCCTTCTATGTTAGAGACAGGACTTGAAACCATTGCTTATAACATTAATAGAAAAAATACTTCTATTTCCTTTTTTGAAATGGGAAAAGTATATGGCAAGTCGGGAGCTGGTAAATATTATGAGTCGGAGCAATTAGCTATTTATATTTCAGGAAAGCAAAATGCAGAAGGTTGGAGAATGAAGGCCTTGCCTGCCGATTTTTTTGTAGCCAAAGGAATGGCAGCCGCTTTATGTAAATTATTAGGACTTCCGAATGGACAGTGGAAGAGTGGTGATGCAGGGCAAGTCAATTATATAGTAGATAAAAAAACAGTTTGCTCTTTAGATATTATTGGCGCTAAAAAATTACAAGCCTTTGGCATTAAGCAATCGGTTTTATATATACAATACGATTTAGCCAACTTACTTTCTTTATATCAAAGCCAGCAAGTAGTCTACCAAGAAGTTTCTAAATATCCTTCAGTAGAACGCGACATTGCCTTGGTGCTTCCAACAGCTACACCCTACGCTGCCATTGAGCAAAGCATTGCAGCTGTTAAGTTAACGGCGCTTCAACAAAGCAGTGTTTTCGATATTTTTGAAAGTGAAAAATTGGGAGACCAGAAAAAATCGGTGGCCATTAATACCAAAGGAACCTACGGTGGTGGCGATCATGAAGCCATTGAAGCCATTGGAAATTAGAAAATAGCTATTTTCAGTAAATCAAAATAAAAGTATGGTGGATATTGCTACTTCATTAGCTAATTTACAGGACAAGCTTCAACTCTTATTAAAGCGCACTGCTTTAATAGAAAAAGAAAACTTGCAGTTAAAGGCAAGTTTGAGCAAGGAGCAAAACCTTGTAAAGGATTTAATGGAGCAGGTGCAAGAAGGAAAATCTAAAATAGCAGCTGCTATGGTGAATACGGCTAGTATGCAACCCGCCGACAAAGCGGCCCTCGTTAAAAAAGTAGATCATTATATTAAAGAAATAGATACTGCCATTAAAAATTTGAACCCTTAATTATGTCAGAGAACCAAGAAGAATCTTTAATCCCCGTTAATATTACCATTGCCGATAGGTCCTATCGTGTAAAAATTGCCCCAAAGGATGAACAGGCGGTCCGTCAAACGGCAGCCCTTATTAACCAGAAAATGGTGGAGTTTAAAAATGCCTATGCCGGCAAGGATATGCAGGATTATATTTCCATGGTCCTACTCTGGTATACCACCGAGCAGCAGCAGACAGGTCAGAACCTCTATGAGCTTGAAGCCCTTCAAAATCAGATTGATGCGCTTACGAGTTCTATTGAAAAGGCATTATAGCCCACATAATTTGCCTCCATCGACTCCATTCTTTCCATTATTTGATTATCTTCGTAGCGGAACCTTTGACGCATTATGAATAATCAAAATACGTCATCCTAGAGTTAAAGAAGAAACGAAGCTTGCTATAGGTGACTATCAATGATTTATAAATAATATAGGATTAATGTTTTAACCTCATTCACCATGAAGTTTTAACCTCATTAACAACGAAAAAGGGGAGTATGCATTATTTACAAACAACAAGATTTAAACAATGGACCAAACCATATTATTCGTCATCATTGGAGGCGCTTCCTTACTCGGAGGCTTACTCGTAGGCAAAATTGTATTTGCCCGCAATACCAAAAAACAAGTTGAAGAAGCTGAAGCACAAGCTGCTAATATTTTAAAAGAAACCGAATTAAGAGCGGAGACGATTAAAAAAGAAAAGCAATTGGAAGCCAAGGAGCGTTTCGTACAATTAAAGTCCGAGCACGATCGTGAGCTTTTAGAGAAAAACAAAAAAATTGGTGAGGCGGAAAATAGAATTAAGCAAAAGGAAATTACCATTAATCAAAAAGAGGCTTCTTTAGATAAGCAAGTTAAAGACAACGATGCCATCAAAGAAAAATTGAATCGTGAGATAGACTTGATCAATGTAAAGCGTTCTGAGTTAGAGAAACACCAAGAGGAGCATATTCGCAGGCTAGAAAAAATTGCGAACCTAAGTGCAGATGATGCTAAGCAACAATTAATTGAAAGTTTAAAGCATGAGGCACAAACCCAGGCCCTTGTTATTCAACAAGAGATTATAGAGGACGCAAAACAAAAGGCAAACAAAGAAGCTAGAAAAATTATCATTCAATCTATTCAAAGAACAGCTGCGGAAGTAGCGATTGAAAATACAGTGACTGTATTTAATTTGGAATCAGATGAAATGAAAGGTCAAATTATTGGAAGAGAGGGTCGTAATATTCGTGCCATCGAAGCAGCTACGGGAGTAGATTTAATTGTAGATGATACACCTGAAGCAATCTTACTTTCTTCATTTGATCCACTTCGTCGTGAAATTGCACGTTTAAGTTTACAACGTTTAGTAGCAGATGGTCGTATTCATCCAGCGCGTATTGAAGAAGTAGTAGAAAAAACACGTCGTCAATTAGAAGATCAAATTGCAGAAATTGGAGAGCGTACCGTTATTGAATTAGGTATCCATGGATTACATAAAGAATTAATAAGAATTATTGGTAAGATGCGTTTTCGTTCTTCTTATGGCCAAAACTTATTAATGCACTCTCGCGAGACCGCTAATTTATGTGGTATCATGGCAGCTGAATTAGGATTGAATCCAAAATTGGCTAAAAGAGCAGGTCTTTTACATGATATAGGTAAAGTGCCCGATGAAGAAACGGAATTAAGCCACGCCTTATTAGGGGCAAAACTGGCAGAGAAATACGGTGAAAACCCAGCAGTAGTGAATGCCATTGGAGCCCACCATGATGAAATGGAAATGCAGTATGTGATTTCTCCTATTATCCAGGCTTGTGACGCTATAAGCGGTGCTAGACCAGGAGCAAGAAGGGAGATTATGCAACAATATATTCAGAGAATCAAGGACTTAGAGAACTTGGCCATGAACTACCAAGGGGTAGAAAAAGCCTATGCTATTCAAGCGGGTCGTGAGTTGAGAGTCATTGTAGAGGCTGAAAAGGTAACGGATGCCAGTTCTGATCAATTAAGCTTCGAAATAGCCCAAAAAATACAAACTGAGATGACTTATCCTGGTCAAATTAAAGTAACCGTTATAAGGGAGAAAAGGGCTGTGAACATTGCCAGATAGGCGATTATTAATTTTGGATCAAATAATTTGGATTATAAGGTGGGTTCTCCTACCTTTGCCGTCCGCAAAAACAATGTATTATGAGCGAAGCAGTAAAATTTGTACACGAGCAATTGACCGCAAAAAAAGACTATCCAGCCTTCAAAGCTGGTGATAATATTACCGTAAACTACAAAATTGTAGAGGGTGGTAAAGAGCGTATCCAAAGTTTCCGTGGAGATGTTATTAAAACACAAGGAACAGGCGCTACTGCCTCTTTCACAGTGCGTAAAATTTCTGACGGAGTAGGCGTTGAGCGTTTATTCCCTTTCTTATCACCTAATATCGATGGTATTTTGTTGAATAAGTCTGGTAAAGTACGTCGTGCTAAATTGTATTACTTACGCGATAGAAGCGGTAAGAGTGCTCGTATCAAAGAAAAGAGAAACGAAATCTTAAAAGGCTACAAGAATTTTGTTTTTTATAAACAGTCTATTACTGATCATCCGAGACTCAGAGAAATCTTTGAGGCAGAAAAACCAGAAGTTGTAGTCCATCTCGCAGCTCAAGCGGGTGTGAGGTATTCGCTCAAAAATCCTTGGGCTTATTCTGACTCAAATTATGTTG
>JBEGKS010000172.1:0-3628 GCA_041183945.1 Bacteroidota bacterium
CTTAATTCTGATTTTTGCTAAAAACTAATCAAACATGGAAGTAGTCGGCTATTTCGCATCTATTTTAATTGGGGTTTCATTAGGCCTTATTGGAAGTGGGGGTTCTATTTTAACAGTACCTGTTTTAGTGTACCTGTTTAATATAAATCCAATTTTAGCAACCACTTACTCCTTATGTATTGTAGGATTGAGTAGTATTGCAGGTATTATTTCAAGAATGAAACAAAGATTGGTCGATATTAAAACGATCATCATTTTCGGGATACCCTCAGTCATTGGTGTATTTTTTGCTCGTAAATTTTTCTTACCAAGTATTCCAGATACCATTCATTTTGGCAATACTTTAATAAGTAAAAGTAATTTTATCATGTTGTTTTTTGCAAGTTTAATGTTGGTATCCGCATTATCCATGATTTTAGGAAAAAACAAGAAAGAGGTGGAAGGGGTTTTGCCCGTATATGGCGTCGCTTTAATGTTGGTAGGACTTGGCGAGGGTATGTTAACAGGTATTGTAGGTGCAGGTGGTGGATTTTTAATCATCCCCGCATTGGTTATTTTAGGTAAGCTGCCAATGAAAAAAGCCATTGCTTCGTCTATTTTTATTATAAGTATAAAATCCATTGTTGGGTTTGTAGGCGATATTTCGCATACCTCCATTGACTGGAATTTTTTAATAGTAATAGTTTTATTGGCTACACTTGGCATCATCATCGGCAACTATCTTAATAAAAAAATGGATGGTGCAAAATTAAAAAAAGGATTTGGCTGGTTTGTATTAGTCATGGCCAGTGTTATTTTCATTGAACAATTCTTTTTCGGAAAATAAGGAAGCATCCTTTTTTGCAAAATAAGTACCGAAATAATTTTATTGCTAAAATTTTATCACCCCTTGTTTAGTCTGTATTATTCTACTATATTTGTAGACTTATAAAATACAAATATACTTTACATGATAGATAGTTTAAAAGCGCCATGGCCTTGGTATGTAGCTGGGGCTGTTATCGGCTTAATTGTTCCGCTATTATTAATTATTGGGAATAAAACATTTGGCTTGTCCTCCAACTTGCGCCATATATGTGCTGCATGTTTTCCTGCGAATATTAAATTTTTCAAATACAACTGGAAAAATGAAATATGGAACTTATTCTTTGTGGCTGGAATAATTATTGGTGCATTTATTGCTACTCATTATTTAGCAAATCCAAATAGCATCGTAATCAATGAAAAATTAAAACTAACCCTAAGTAATTTCGGAGTAACCGACTTTAATCATTTAATGCCTGCTGAACTTTTTAGTTTAAACAGTTTAAGCTCCATACGCGGATTTGTATTAATGGTGGTGGGTGGTTTTTTAGTAGGCTTTGGAACCAGATATGCAAATGGTTGTACATCAGGTCACGCAATCATGGGCTTAAGTAATTTACAATGGCCATCGTTAGTGGCTACTATCTGCTTTATGTTGGGTGGATTTATCATGACCAACTTTATCCTTCCTTTTATTTTACAATATAATTAATGCCCATGTCTAATCATACCCAACCAATGAATGATAACAAATTGGACGAAACCTCGGCTTGTATTAATCATTCAGAAAAAAAAGAAGCTGGTTTTTCTTTACTGAAATATACTTTCATTGGAATGCTGTTTGGAATTGTTTTTGTTAAAGCAGAAATCATATCTTGGTTTAGAATACAAGAAATGTTTAAATTCCAAAGCTTTCATATGTTCGGGGTTATTGGCACTGCAGTTACTGTTGGCACTATTTCTGTTGCGATCATTAAAAAGTATAATATCAAAACCATCAAAGGCGAAAAAATTATCATTGTTCCAAAACCATTTACCAAAGGGCAAATTTATGGTAGCTTATTATTTGGCTTAGGCTGGGTGATGACTGGCGCTTGTCCTGGACCTATCTTTGCGCAGATAGGCGCTGGATTAATGAGTGGCTTTGTAATTTTTGCAAGTGCATTACTAGGTACTTGGACCTATGGCTTTTTTCAAGAAAAGCTACCGCACTAAAATATATTTTACAATAAGTAGTCGGAGTGATAGGATGAGGATAACGCACATCCCTATTAAACATAGTATATGAATGAGTTCAATTCTTCCTCCCTGCCCATTCATAATGCCCCATAGTGCCCAGGCAATAACTAAAGGCGCGGCAATAGAGTCGTAAAAGAATGAAAAACAAAAAGCAAGCACGATGGCAATGCCAATCATGATAACAGCCCAATTTTCAGGAGCCATTCCCCAGTCGTTCCATTGCAAATTAACCAATAATGCAGAGATATTAGCAACCGTGGCTACACTGATCCAACCAATATAAATAGTGAAAGGGGCAATAATAAAAATGCGATGAATTAACTTAATATCATTTGAAAGGCTTCTCGTGTAAATAAATATTTGAATTAATGCCATCAAAAAGGCAATCATGACAACGACACTTGTAAATATTTGTAAATAATGCCAAGCAAGAATCCAAGATATATTTAAAACAGAAGTAGCCCAATACCATGGAGTAATGTTATCTAAATATTTTTTAATTACCGGGAACTCTTTTTGTTTAAAAGAAAAATAAGTATGCGTTATTGAATAGCATAATAAAAATAAATAAATCAGCCCCCAAATTGAAAATGTAAAACCGGCAGGCACAAAATAGTTCGGATAAAAGGCAGAAATTTGACCTGTATTATATCCATTAATAGGCAAAATATTTGCCAATGCATTAACGGTAACTACACCTATAAATAAAAGCCAGTTGATTAATGTTTTCATAAAATAGTTCCTTGATTGGATAAATAATTACAATGAAAATATTTTATTCATCAATACCCACTTTTCTCCAGGATTTGCATTGGGTAAGGCTTGTTGATAATCCCACAATAATTTTTCCCATTGAACCACAATATCATTGGAGGCATCCATTGCAGCTTTTTTCTCAAAGCTAAAATCATCTCCTGCTTCCATAATCATAAATAAACGATTGGATACTCTATAAATATCCATCACATGGATATCAGCATCTTTAATTGATTTAATAATTTCAGGCCACACGGACTTATGGTATTCCTCATAAGCAGCAATAGCAATAGGGTCGTCCTTTAAATCAACTGCAAAACAATATCTAACCATGATTCGAAATTTTATAAATAATGCCCAAATGTAATTTTAATATTATAAATATAAACTATTTATTAGCGCCATACACAAAGGCTTCCATCACTCTCATCGATTGTAGCGCATCTATTGCAGAACAAGGATTTACGCCATTACCTAAAAAATAGGCAACCACCTGCTCTATTAAATTTTGTTGGTTATGCATCGGGGGATCAAAATGTATTACTGATTCCTTCCCATTTTTTTCAATGGTTATATCATTACCAAATACGGGAAACGAAATTTTACCATCTTCCCCTATAATTTCAAAAACATCTTTCTCTAATTCAGCCGGCACTGTAAAATCCCATTCGCCATTAAACACAATATTATTATTGAGTTGCATGGATCCTTTGACACTATCCTCAGCTGGATACAGCCCCGCTTTATTTTCGGATTTGCCTTGATAGCGAATTGCATCTCCAAAATAAAAAAATACCAAATCTAATTGATGTGGTGCCAAATCATAAAA
>JBEGKS010000173.1:0-6619 GCA_041183945.1 Bacteroidota bacterium
ATAAAAATTCCAAGAAGGGTTAGTATTTTATTTTTAAGGGAGATAGACAAGGCTTAATTTTTAGGATGCAAATATAGGTCTTAAACCAACCTTTATGCCTTATTCTATAATTGAATTTATCATAAAGTATGTCTATATAAATGTATAACTATGATCAAATTAAATATTTATACAATAACTAGTAATGTTTGCGGTTCAATACTTATAGCTAAATCATCCATGTCTGTTTCTAAAGATTCTCCATCAATATGAAGGGGCCTTCCTTTTTTGTATTGAATGGAAATATGCTTTATGGTATGTATGCTTACTTTTTTTGATGCGTGGATGGTTTTATTAAACAATCGAATAGCAAGTAAACCTGCTTTTAAAATTGAGTGCGGTTGTATACTCACCATTTCAAGTTGTGCATCCTGTAAATCTGAATGAGGAGAGATGTAGGCATTACTTCCGAATTGGTTAGCATTAGCAATAGTGAGTGAAAAAACTTTTTCTATAGGACCCCCGTTAATTCTTATTTCAATGGGCTTGTAATTGAATAAGGTATAAATAGTAGCTTTTACATAATTTATAAAACCTCTACTACTGCCTTTGGCAAAGCGGCTTGCTACAGCTGCATCAAATCCAATACCTGTTGTACAAAAAAACATTCTGTCATTAATAATGCCTACATCAATGGCAACTTCTTTACCAGTCAAGGCTCTTGCAAGTGCTGTATCAAATTGAAGGGGTAATTGTAAATGTCTTGCTAATCCATTGCCTGAACCCATAGGAATAATGCCTAATGGAATAGTTGTTTCGGTTAATGCTGAAGCTACTTCATTAATAGTGCCATCTCCGCCAATAGCAATAATTTTTGTAGCTCTTTGTTCAATGGCTTTTTTGGCAAATTCATTGGCTTCTAATGGCTTGGTCGTTTCCCAAATAACCGAATTGGGAATCGCATGCAAGCTGGCCATCCATTGCTTTTTTTGCGCTTCTTTTTGAGTGCCTGCATTTGGATTATAGATAAAATGAATCATGAACTGCAAAATTATTTAATATCTATCATATTTGATATAATATTAGTTAGATCTTAGTTCTTTTTTGTACGAAAAACGGTATTTTAGATTGTGAAAAAACTAGTCACCATAGGTTGTTTACTATCATTGGCCATTTCTATTGGTGGCTTGCCCTTGTTTTATGCATTTCAAAAGCATTTACATAAACAAACGCAGTTTAACTATATTGAAACCCATCCAAAAGAAAAAATGGAAGGTTTGATTCACTTAACTGTTAAAGATGTAGAAAAGTTACCCGCAGGCTTTGAGTGGGAAGAAGAAAATATTGAATTTAGATTTCAGGGAATGATGTATGATGTAGTGAGTATTAAAAAGACAAATACTGAGTGGACTATTACCGCATTAGCTGATAATGTAGAAGTCTCTATTGAAAAAACAAATCAACAATTTGCGAAACAAGATCAAGAGAATCATAAAAAAGCACATAAATTATTTAAATGGGTTTTCACTCCATACGTTTCTTTAAGTAATTACGAAGGTTTAATTATTTACGATATAGCTTCAATACATTTTCCAATCATGAAGCAAGACCTTATACAAAGGTGGGCAGCTTCTCCTTATTTGCCTCCTAAAGTGAAAGCTTAAAAACTTAAGCGGTATTTATTTTTCACTTATTTAATTATTTTTATGTTTCACAATAATAAAATAGGGTTACTCACCTTATTATTAATAACTAGCACATTTATAAACGCGCAAGTTGTCTTGCAAAAAAAGGACAGTGTAAAAACTTTATCCGAAGTAGTGGTGTATGCCAATAAATTTCCTACTGCATCTAAAAATATTGTACAAACCATTGGTTTAATCACAGATAAAACTTTTATCAATCAACAAGCCAATACTGCCGACTTGCTTACCAATTCAGGTCAGCTCTTTGTTCAAAAAAGTCAATTAGGTGGTGGAAGCCCCGTGATTAGAGGCTTTGAGGCTAGTAGAGTACTACTAATGGTGGATGGTATTCGAATGAATTCTGCCATATTTAGAGCAGGTCATTTGCAAAATATTATTACAGTGGATAATATGATATTGGACAGAGTAGAAATTAATTATGGCCCAAGTTCTACCATGTATGGAAGTGATGCATTGGGTGGGGTGGTGAATCTTTTTACAAAGAACCCTACATTGAATACAAGTACTGCATGGAAAACAAATGGAAATGTCATTTACAGATATGCCAGTGGCCAAAATGAAAACAGACAGCATTTTGATATTAATATTGCCAATAATAAATGGGCCTACTTGACTTCCTTTACTAATAGTAGTTTTGGGGATTTGCGTCAAGGGAATAAAAGGTTAGCTGCTTATCCAGATTTTGGAAAAAGATTATTTTATGTAACAAATACAAACGGTGTGGATGTAGCAAATGATAATTCATCGCAAGTGAATATTCAAAAAACAACAGGCTACACGCAAACCGATCTTTTACAAAAAATAATTTATAAGCCATCTGCGAATGTGGAGCATTTATTAAATATTCAATTATCTAATTCTTCGAATATTAATAGATACGACCGTTTAACCGAGACAAGTAAGGGCCTGCCAGTGTATAGTGAATGGTATTATGGACCACAAGTTAGAAATATGGTTGGCTATAAATATACTGCCTCTGCCTTGAAAGGTTATTTTCAAGAGCTTACGGTGAACACCAATTATCAGCATTTAGAAGAGAGTAGAATTAGTAGAAAATTTAAATCTTCCAACAAGGATTTTAGAATAGAAAATGTAGATATTCTTGGTGTGAACGCAGATTTATTACACCAGCAAAAAAATGGGGACTTACATTTTGGGCTAGAGTCTTATTATAATATAGTGAAGTCCACTGCCTATAGAAATAATATTGTTACGAGTGTCAATAGTGCTATTACCACTCGTTATAGCGATGGTCCAACGAATATGTCTTATCAAGCTGTGTATTTGCAGCAAACAAAATACTTGGATGCGCATTGGGTATTAAATGAAGGCATTAGATTAAATATGGTTCAGTTAAATGCTCAATTTAAAGACACTAGTTTAATGCATTTTCCTTTTACAGAAGCGAAGCAATCCAATGCTGCTTTCACTGGTAATCTTGGACTAGCTTATAATGCAGAATTAAGTAGTGGTTTTAGAGCGCCTAATATTGATGATTTAACAAAAGTATTCGATACCAAAACCGGTTATGTTGTGGTGCCTAATAAAGATTTAAAACCAGAGTATACCTATAACGCTGAAGTAAACCTTTCAAAAAGTTCAACTGCTTTTTCTTGGGGCGCTTCCTTATTTTATACTTGGTTTAAAAATGCATTAGTAGCCGATAAATTTACTTGGAATGGACAATCTAAAATTAACTATCAAGGTGTACTAAGTGATGTTTATGCTACCCAGAATAAAGCAAAGGCAATAGTATATGGTTTTAATCTGAATGGAAGATTACGCATTATGGACAATACAGATATTGCAGGAACTTATACTTATACAAAAGGAACTTATAATGATGGCTCAAAAGAAATGCCATTAGATCATATACCTCCAAGCTATGGAAGAATAGGTATAAAGCATGGTAATGAAAAATGGAATGCCGAAGTATTTAGTGTGTTCAATGGATGGAAGCGTATAGCAGATTATAATTTAAATGGAGAAGACAATGAGATTTATGCCACTAAGGATGGTATGCCTAGTTGGATGACCCTTAATTTTGCTTCCTATTATAATCCTCGAAAAAATATAAGTCTAGGCTTTCAAATAGAGAACATTACCGACCTTAACTATAGGTATTTCGCAAGTGGAATTTCTGCAGTGGGGAGGAACTATATTTTAAGTTGTAGGCTTTCATTTTAACGCCTCAAAGCCCCTACATTACTGGAGAATATTTTAACAGCAATGGCTAAAAGAATGACTCCAAAGAATTTACGAACTGCTAGTAAGCCTCCGGGCCCTAGCAGTTTTTCAATTATATTAAGCGATTTTAATACTGCATAAACAATTACTAAGTTTATAAGTATACCTAGTGCAATATATAATTCATCGAAGTTCGCTTTTAAAGACATAATAGTGGTAAGTGTTCCGCTACCTGCAATAATAGGAAAAGCAATAGGTACCACTGCACCTGAATGTGCATTTTTATCACCCTTAAAAATTTCATGACCCAATACCATTTCAAGGCCTAATAGAAATATCACAATAGAACCACCCACCGCAAACGATTTTACATCTAATCCCAGTATTTGCAAAAAGGGCTTGCCTAAAAATAAAAACAAAATCATAAGTGCTCCTGAAATTAAAGTCACTTTAAGCGATTTTATGGCCCCCGATTTTTCTTTCATGGCTATTAAGAGTGGGATAGAACCCACAATATCAATAACGGCAAATAAAGTAAAAATAACAGTAAGTAGTTGGTCGAAATGAAATTCCATAAAAAAAGCTTTGTATGAAGGTACAAAGCTTTTTTAAACTAATAAGTTATGTATTTATTATTTCAACCTTAGGCCTAACATAAGCATACGCCCCATGGCATTGTAGCCATTAATTTCTTGAAATCTAACATTGCCTATATTTTGCGCGTCGGCATATAGTACAATATGTTTACTGAATTTGTATTGAATATGTGCATTCAACAAAGTGTAGCTTTTTAAACTAACATCTTCTGCGCCGTATCCTCCTACATCGTAACGCTTACTAATATACCTAGCTGCTATACTTAAATTTAATTTTGAAGATGGCTCAAAACTCCACCCAATACCCGCTGTATTTTTAGGGCGCTTTAATAAATAATTATAAGTAATGGTATCGGTAGTGGTTACTCTGTTTTGATTGGTTTCTTGGCCATTCATTAAAGTATAGTTCAATGAAATATTATTTTTTTCATTGGCCTTCCAATTCAATTCAAGTTCCGTGCCATTTACTTTTTGCCTAATATAATTGAAGAAATTATAATCAATATAATTATAGTCTATACCATTATCTATGGTTCTATTGTAATACACCGCTCTTGCAAAAACAGTATTGGTTTTATATTCTACACCCATTTCTGTATTAAATGATTGTTCAGGTTTTAAGGCTTCGTTATAACTTAATTGGTATAATGAAGGTGCTTTATACCCGGTAGAGGCACTTGCCATGAATCGAATTTCTGAACTTAATTTATAAGAAGGGCTAATCGTAAAAGTTTGGTTGCTTCCATAACGGTTATGCTTATTCATTCTCCCACCCAATTCCAATACCCATTTATTAGAGGCATCGTTTATTAATAAAGAACTATATAAGGCTGTCTGGTATTGAAAAGTGTCTTTAAAATTATCGTTGTAAGGCCCGTATTCACTAATGGAGGCGTAGGTTTGCTGGTAAGCGCCATATCTAAAATCGCCACCAATTATCCATTGTATATTTTTTGAAATAGAGGTTGAATAAAATGCATCTGCGTAATGTGATTTACCAGTGTACTGATTGTCTTCAAAAATGGTATAGGTTTTATCAAGGCTATCGTTTTTGTATTGACGGTCCTGTGTACTTAATTGATACTGAAATTGAAAAATAGTTTTTTCTTTTTTGTATTTTAAAACTAGTCCTGTCAATTTAGTGGCATTGTTAAACTTTTCGTCTTTATCATCTTTAAAAGCGCCATAATCAATATCGGCATTATAACTTGTTTGATGGGTGGAGGCTTTCAAATTCCAGTTTTTATTTATGGCATAATTAATATTCGCAAACCAATTATTATTCTTATAACCATCTTTATCAAAATTATTTTTACCCGTTATATCTGTAGCGGAAGAAAAACCAGTAGCTGATTCATTACCAAAGCCTACTGCATAATTTAATTTTCCAATGGTATTACTGTGTTGTAAATTTAATTTTCTTGTACCATAGGATCCAGTACTAAAATCGCCTGAAAAATTAGCGATAGATTTATTTTTTGTTATAATATTAATCACTCCTCCAATGGCATCTGAGCCATACAAAGTACTTTGAGCCCCTTTTAAAATTTCAATACGCTCAATTAAATTTAAGGGCACTAAGTTTAAATCAAACTCATTACTAATCATAGAAGGGTCGCCCACCGGCATACCATCAATTAAAATTAAGGTACGGCCACTAGAAGCGCCCCTCATATATATACTAGGCACTGTTCCTGCATTGCTTAAGCTTCCTGGTAAATAAAGTCCTGCTTGTTCGTTTAAAATTTGTGCAATTGTTCTTCCAGCATTGGCTTGAAGGGTAGCTGCATTAATAACAGTCACTACTTTGCCTGTAGCATTTTGTTTTTGTTCTAGCTTGTTAGCAGTCACAATAACTTCTTCTAAATTAATGGAAGAATCCGCACTTTTTCTAAGCGTGTCTTTTAAAATAGTGGAATTTTCTTTTTGCCCAAAGAGGAGGGAGGTGGCGAAAAGGCACACCGAGAGCGTGATTAATTTTTGGCTCATTGTTTTGTTTTTTTGAGTTAACAATGAGCTTCCTGGAGAAAGAGAACCATAATTATTAGACAAGCTACCCCGCCTAAATTTTACAATCCCTGCTTTTTACCCGAAAGCTGTTGATTTTTTAAACTAGGCAGGTCTTCTGGCTTGTTCTATTTAGATGCATCC
>JBEGKS010000174.1:0-3583 GCA_041183945.1 Bacteroidota bacterium
CCTATATTTCCTGTGCCGTAATATGCTATCATGAGTCCGAAGACAAGCATTTGTTTAGTAAGTTTCTTGATTTCTTCGTAATTTATTTTTATCTATTTCCAAGGAGCAGCTTCCATTTATAATTTGACCCACCATCGTATGAGAAACAATGCCTCTTGAATGTACTAGTAAATAAACATTTGTATTTTCAAGTTCTTTGCCAGCAATTTTCACATTTATTTTGTTTGATGTATTTGCTGCACTATTTCCAAGGCTAAGTGTATAGCCTTTTTCAAATGTTTTTGGTAATGGTTGACTAAAAATTTTATTGTCATCAGTAGTAAGCGATAAATTATAACTATGATTTGCCTGAGGCGTAAAAGTAAAATTACCCATGCCCATACTGCCAATGCCTAAAGAGGAAGTGGTGCACATTGTAATGGTATCGCCTTTTTCATTTAATAAATAACCCTTTGCTTGAACACCTTTTCCCGATTGGTTTGAAATTTTAAAAGCCACTCTAGCTGCTTGGCCCAGCACTAAATTACCCCCTTCTGGAAAAATTTGAATGGAGTAATTTTCTTTATTAGGGGTATAATTATTTTCTTGTGTCAAAGAGGGGTTCAGAATGGAAATTTTCTTTTCGAAGAAAAAACCTTCATTGAAATTTTTCATCCAATTGGTATAAGCCCTTAGTGTATAATTGCCAGTGGTAATGGCGCTTGGTATAAGTATAGAACCATTACCGGTTGCTTCATTTAATTCAATTTTTTCTTGCCAAACAGCTTTATTGTTATTGTCTATTAATTCTAGATAAGCAACCTTGCTTATGTTTAAAGGCCTATTTAAAATAGCGTCCACATTATATATCTTAAACCAACAAATTTCATTAGTTAGATAGAAATTCTTATCGGTATGTACATAAAGCTTTTCTTGTAAATTATTTTGGGTAAAATTTTCAACAGCATTCTGTAAGCTAATAAGCTCTTTATTTTGCCCTGCTACTTGCAAGTTTGCTAACAATAAAGTTGCCAATACTAAACCAACCAAGCTATTATAAATGTACTGCTTCATAGTGTAGGTGGTTTATTTCCAAAAAGAGGGTTTAATATTAGTGCCGCGTAATCTGCAGTCGACACATTCAGGAGGGGCTGCATAAAAACTTATAATAGCACCTGTCATTGCATTAATGTCTTTATAATTAGTAGGTAGTAGCATAATTGCTTTAATTTGAATACTATCGCTATTGTTCACTACTGCAATTTCTGGGCAATCAGGTTTGTATAACCAATAAGCCCAATCAGGCACTTGATAAGGGTTTACAAAAATTCTTTTTTCTTGCACAGGGCAAACATCTATATAACCAATAACAGGGTCGTTATTGGTAGTGCAATGAATATTACCTGAAAGTTCAGAAGGTTGTGCGTCAAAAATAGAACCCGTGCCTTCTGTATTTTTTTTCATTCTTTGTAAAAATTCATAGCGGCCCTTGCTTAAACTATATTGTCTAACATTAATACTATATAATACGCCTAGTTTCCAAGAAGCAGGGGGAATAGAATGAATAGGCAAGTGTACTACATCACTACTCATATTGGCTGTAGACCCAGTTAAAATTGAACTTGAATTTTCTGTTTTCCAACAAATGTATTGGCCCATATCCCAACTAAATCTAGTAGAATCGGAAAACACTACACTGTATTGTTGTCCTTTAGAACTGTTGACTATTTTATACTTTAAATAAGTTTGATAAGTGGAATGAAACTCCCAAGTTTCGGTATAATCCCATTGGTAATACTTTGTATTATTAGTAGGGTCGTGCGTGTCTACATAAAATTGCAACCCTTGTGATTCTGTTTTATAATTGATACTATCAATTGGAGGATTGCTTTTTACAGAAGCGAAATCGGATAAATATTTTTTACCATCTAAAGTGGCAATATTTATTCTGTATTTTTTATTGGCGTTTAAATTCAATTTTGATACGCTATAATGCCCATTGGATATTTCTTTTAATGGGTAAAGGCTATTGTCATCTCCTTCTACATTTAATTTCGCACCGCTTTCGTATTTAACGGTATTAGATGATAAGGCTGCCGTTCTACTTAGAATTATATTGGTTTCCCCCATGCCACTGTTAATGACACCTTCTACTACTAAATAACCTGTGCTTGGAGAGATAACAGGGGAAATATATTTTTCCTTGCATGCCCAAAGACCAAGAATGAATAAGCTATAAATAATTATCTTTTTCATAGTTGCTTATTTAAACTTAATATTTAAATTAATATAAGGTATGGCATTGCCAAAAATAGAAAGCTTGTATCCATTCACCATTCCATTTTCAGAAACATAATAAATAGAATAAGGGTTTTTACGACCTGTTAAATTATACACTCCAATAGACCATGAATTATGGAATACCTGATTCACTTTATGGTTGCCTTCAATATTCATAGAAAAATCGGTTCTGAAATAATCGGGAATACGATAAGCATTTCTGTCGGCATATAAAGTACGCATGGAGCCACCGTAGCTAAATAAACCAATAGGTAGAGTAATTGGGCGGCCGGTACTATAATTACCATTCATAGAAATGCTAAAGCGGTGACTAAAGCGGTAATTGGCAATCACTGTTACATCATTAGGCTTATCATAATTGCCTGGATAGAAATTTCCTTTATTAATTATTTCACCAGCAGTAGGGTCGTTCATGCGTAGTAAAATACGAGACCAAGTATAACTAATCCATCCATTTAATTTGCCAGAAAGTTTCTTTACCAATAATTCTACTCCGTAAGCTTTTCCTTTGGTGCCAATCACATCGGTTTCAATATGTTTGTTCATAACCAATTTGGCGCCACTCTTATAATCTAAATAATTTTCAATGTTTTTATAATATACTTCTACAGAAGTTTCAATGGTATTCGATTTTAAATTCTTATACAAGCCGAAAGAAATTTGATCGCCTATTTGAGGTTTAATATTCGGGTCACTTAGTTTCCAAACATCGGTAGGGGCCATGGCCGTGGTATTGGACAAAGAGTGAATGTATTGGCGTTGGGTATTGTAAGAGGCTTTTAAAGAAAAAGTTTCATCAATTACATATCTTAAAGCTAGTCGATACTCGGGGCCTCCATAAGTTTTAATCACATCGCCACTTGTATAGTTCACCGTTCTTAAAATATTGTATATCATTATTTGTAATCCTAGTTCACAAATGATTCTAAATACATTATCATACTTTTTTGCAAATTTCGGATGATTTGTGGTTAGGAACTCATGATCCAAAAGCAGATTGGATTTACGGATTGGACGTTTCTGTTCATCCCGATTATCAGGGAAAAGGAATTGGTAGAGAAATTTACAATGCCCGTCAGGAAGTCGCTAAAACATTAGGTTGCAAAGGACAAATGACTGCAGGAATGCCTATTGGATTTGACAAAGTAAAAGAGCAAATGACAATTGCAGAATATTACCGGTCGATGGGATTAAAAATTTTGCTGCTGGCCGACTCTACTTCGCGCTGGGCTCAGGCGTTGCGCGAAATGTCGAACCGTATGGAAGAGCTTCCCGGTCAGGATGCATTCCCTATGGATTTACC
>JBEGKS010000175.1:0-3583 GCA_041183945.1 Bacteroidota bacterium
CTCTTTAAATCTTCTAAAATTAGGGAGTTTAGTCATCTCATCGGTGACTGACATTTCTTTTAATTTTTAATGTTAAAGCGCAGACTGCTTCTAATCCCTATTTTAATTATAAAGGCAAACTCATTATAATAGGAGGGGGTTCCATACCCGATTCTTTATTTAGTTTTTTTGGAAACTATATTGGTGGCAAGGATCAACCCGTGGTCTATATTCCCACAGCCACCACCGATGAAGAGTATATTCAAAAAGGCGAACACTTAATTAAGTTTACCTCTCAAGGCTATACTAATTTAAGCACCATACATACCCGCGATAAAAAAGAGGCCGATGATCCAAAAAATATTGCACTGCTGCGTAATGCCAAGGGCTTGTATTTTGGAGGCGGAGACCAGCAATTAATTGCCGACGCTTATGCAGGCACTAAACTCTATGATGAATTTATTGCCTTATTAAATAGAGGTGGTGTAATCATGGGAACCTCAGCAGGAGCCACTATTATGGGCTCTTTAATGGTGGGAGGGGATGCCAGAGATGATATCAGTAAAAAGTACAACTTTAACCCGGCCTTTTCTTTTATGACCAATACGGCATTAGATCAGCATGTATTAGTGCGCAATCGACAATTTGATTTAATTTCTGTGGTTGAAAATTACCCTGGTACTTTAGGTATTGGAATGGATGAATCAACCGCCATTATAGTAGAAGTTGGACAATTTAAGGTTTGGGGTAAGTCTTATGCAATGTTATATGATCCTATGGACTGGGCTGAACAAAAAAAGAAATGGGGTAAAGTTTTAAAACCCTTTAAGATGATGGCTTCAGGCAGCCGTTTTAATTTTGTAACTAGAGAGATCATAAAATAGTAGGGCAGTTATCAAAGCCTCCTTAAATTTTTTACTAAACTTTTGATGCTAAAAATTTTTCTTTAATAATAGCTTGTACTTGTTTGCCTTGAATTTTACTTTCTAGCCAAGAGATAATATCTAAATACATAAAGGCCCTACTTTCTAATTTATTGGTAGTAAGCGGTTGCAGGGTTTCTAATAAAACAGAGAACGACTTTTTAATAGCCGCTTTACTATTCAACAAACTATTTTCTTCGCCCCCGCTTTGAATAGACTTTCTTAAGAAATTAAATAATACTTCTTCTACTGTACTTAAGCTTTTCATTTTATACATAAATCGGTACACCGACTTCGATAAATAATTCACCACTTCTGTATTACCCATTTCATAGTGTGCAATTAAATGAAGTAAACGCGCATAACATTGCAAATCGTCTCTTAAATTTAATTTCCAATTAATAATTCTATTTAAGTAGTCAATGGCTTTTGCAGGCTTGCCCGCACCAAAGTATAAACAAGCAATTTTATAGTAAAACACCAGTATCCGGTGGCTATCAAGGTATAGTTCAATTTCCTTCAACTTCGCTTCCATGGCGGGTATCATGGCCAGTCCCTCACTAAAACTACCCTCTAAAAAATGCTTATTAATCTTAGCAATGTATAGGTATATAAAGCTTTGAATTAAATTATTTTTATTGTTCAGTACAATGGGTGTATTGCTATAATTTTCTAAAATAGTAATGGTTTCATTTAATTTATCAAAACTTCTTAAATCAAAGTGCGAGGTAATTAAATTGTGAAGTCCCTTAATATATTGTGCCGTTTCAATATGCTTCATATTTTCTGTAGCATCAAATAGGTCTACCCATTTTTGAGCATACCTATAATGCATTAGAAAATCCTGTGTAATAAAACCATACCAACAATAACATTGGTAACGATACATTTTTTCATAAAATCCTTCAGATGATTTTACTTTCTCCATAATCGGGTCCTGCATTAAACTGTCTAATGCTTGTCTGTCCTCATCATTACGGGCATGACCATGTTGAATATACCAACCATATAATTGTAAAGAAAGATTGGAAATTTTAGCAATATCATCTAAACGAATATTGACTTCATCAATTTCTTCACTTAATTGTTTTGCACGGTCTTGCATACTTCTCGTAATATGCAAGGACTCAATTTTCTTTTCTAAAAATAAAACCTGTAATAAATAAGTAACCTGATTATTTTGCTTGGTTAAAGTTTTTATTTTTTCAAGCACACGTAAGCTTTGAATGTATAAACCTTTATTGTATAAAATTTTAGCGTGGTCTAATTGCTCGTGAATTTGTAAATCAATATTTTCATTTTGCTTCACTACTCTTAGGCTAGATAAAATTTGATCGTATAAATGGGCCTTTAAATTAGAGAGTTGTTGTTTTGAAATAGACTCGTTTTTGCGCAGTAGTTCCTCCTCGTCGTATACCTTCATTTTATCCAGGGCATCAAAAAGCTGAATAGTCTTTAAATCGGCAGAGGCTGAATTGCGCTTCACATACAATTTGAAATTGCGCTTTTCGGCCCTTTCCAAGGATTTAACCAAAATAAATATTGCCTCCGTACTTAGGTTGGGCATCGTAGCTAATTTTAGTTCAAGTTATTGAATATCAATCATTTAATCAAATTTTGACCCCATTACACATTGTAAATTAACCATAATTATGATGTGAATTACTTGTGAATAGTCGGTAAATTTGAACAATATACGGGCCAAAAGCCCGTTTTCTATCTGTAAGATGTTCATAATCAATAAGATGCTTGAGATTGAAGCTCTCAAAATTCATTCAAAAAGGCATTGGCTTAATAACTAAATAAACGAAGTAACGATGAGTCAAAAAGTGTTCATATTTGATACTACACTAAGAGACGGCGAGCAGGTTCCAGGATGTAAATTAAACACCCAAGAGAAATTGGCTTTAGCGGTTCGACTAGAAGAATTAGGTGTAGATATTTTAGAAGCAGGTTTCCCTGTTTCCAGCCCAGGCGATTTTGAATCGGTGAATCAAATTGCAAAGACTTTAAAAAATACAGTGGTTTGCGGATTGTCGCGTGCAGTACAAAACGATATTGAAGTAGCCGCTGCTGCTTTAAAACCTGCCAAGCGTTTTAGAATTCATACAGGTATTGGTACATCTGATTTACATATCAAATATAAATTCAACGCAACGCGTGAAGAAATTATTGAACGTGCAGTGAGCGCTGTTAAATTAGCGCGCAACTTTACAGACGATGTAGAATTTTATGCAGAAGATGCAGGCCGAACTGATAATGAATATTTAGCAAGAGTGATAGAAGCCGTGGTGAAAGCAGGTGCTACTACTTTAAACATTCCCGATACAACAGGTTATTGTTTGCCTTATCAATACCAAGCTAAAATGGAATACTTGGTAAACAATGTTCGAAATATTGATAAAGCAATTTTATCATGTCATTGTCATAACGATTTAGGATTGGCCACTGCCAATTCAGTAGCAGGTGTGATGGGTGGTGCAAGACAAATTGAGTGTACTATTAATGGTTTAGGCGAGCGTGCAGGTAATACAGCACTGGAAGAAGTAGTGATGGTTTTAAATCAACACAAGGACTTAGGTTATTATACCAATATTAATACAAGACTTCTAAACCCTATCAGCCATGAGGTTGCAGAGATTATGCGTATGGGCGTGCAACCCAATAAAGCTATTGTGGGT
>JBEGKS010000176.1:0-4712 GCA_041183945.1 Bacteroidota bacterium
GTACAATACTTGTTTCACCAAGGTGGTTTTACCACTTCCACTCACTCCACTTACTACACATAAACTATGTAGTGGAAAATTTACATCAATGGTTTTTAAATTATGTAAATAAGCCCCTTCTAATTTTATAAAGTGTTTAGAAATTCTTGTTTTAGCAGGAATAGGTATACTTAAAGCACCGCTCAAATATTTCCCCGTTAAACTATTTTTATCTTTGATAAGTGCCGCTGCATTGCCCACTGCTACTACTTCTCCGCCCTGATGCGCCGCTAAAGGCCCCATGTCTATGATATGATCGGCGTGACGCATAATTTGTTCGTCGTGCTCTACCACCACTACCGTATTACCTAAGTCTCTTAAGTTTTGTAATACTTTAATAAGCCTTTCTGTATCTCTTGAATGCAGTCCAATACTTGGCTCATCTAAAATATATAAGGAGTTGGTTAAGTTAGATCCTAAGCATCTGGTGAGTTGTATTCTTTGACTTTCTCCACCACTTAAACTATTGGCAAGTCTTGACAAGGTTAAATAACCCAAGCCCACATCCATTAAAGTTTGAATGCGTTGTTCTAATTCAATTAATAAACGCTTGGCTACTTGTTTATCATGCTCCGATAATTTTAATTGTGTAAACCAAACTTGTAAATCTTTTACAGGCATAGCACATAATTCTCCAATATGCTTGCCTGCAATTTTTACATACAAGGCTTCCTTGCGCAAGCGGTAACCTTCACAATCGGGGCAGTTGGTTCTTCCACGATACCTACTTAGCATTACCCTAAACTGTACTTTATATAAATGCGCTTTTACATCTTCAAAAAAAGCATCTATGCCTAATGCCTTGCCCACACCCTTTATTAATAGGTTGATGAATAGGAAAACCTACTTTGCCCGCCTCTTTTACAAACTGATCCTTCCACCAAACCAATTTCTCTCCCTTCCAAGGCGCTACACCTCCATCATAAACCGATAAATTGGTATTGGGTATGACTAAGTTTTCATCGATGCCCAAAACCTGACTATATCCTTCACAAGTAGGACAAGCACCATAGGGATTATTAAATGAAAATAAATTAGGACTAGGCTCATCAAAATCCATCCCATCTAAAGTGAACTTATTATTAAAAGTTTTTAAAATGGTTTCATTTTGCTCCACCCATAAAATGCCCTCTCCTTCATAAAAGGCAGTGCCTATAGAATCTCCTTCATAAAAGGCAGTGCCTATAGAATCACTAATACGGTGTATATCGTCTTCATCAAATGCTTTCACCACCACACGGTCTATTAATACATATACATCATGCGCCTTAATGGTCTTAGTTATTTCAGCCTTAGTCATGGCAAGTGCATCTTCAATTCTTAGAATACTTGATGCAGCTGTTGCATTAGATGTACCACCGGCTCTTAAATAAATTCTAGCAAAACCTTTCTGCAATAATATATTCAACTCTTCTTGTATATCTCTTTTGGCTTGTTGTTTAAAAGGAACAATTAAAACCATCTTGTCTCCAGCTTTCCCTTTTTGTATAAATTCCAAAACATCCTGCACATCCTGCTTTTTTACTTCCAAACCGCTAATGGGCGAATAGGTTTTTCCCACCCTTGCATAAAATACCCTTAGGTAATCATAAATTTCGGTCATACTTCCCACTGTACTTCTTGGAGTGCGGGTCACCACCTTCTGCTCAATGGCAATGGCTGGACATAGCCCCTTGATATAATCTACATCGGGCTTACCCATTCGAGACATAAACTGCCTTGCATAGGACGACAAGCTCTCTGCATAACGCCTTTGGCCCTCTGCAAATAAGGTATCAATGGTAAGAGAGGACTTCCCACTCCCCGAAACCCCAGTAACCACAATAAACTGGTTGCGCGGGAACTCAACAGATACATTTTTTAAATTATGTACCCTGGCACCCACTATTTGAATGTCATTATTTTCCGTCTTTGCTTTTTGCGCTTTTTTAGTCCCTGCCATATAGCAAAATAACAGATTCTAGCCCATTTAGTTGTAGAAATTTGTACCCTCTTTTAAGCTTCAAAATGTGGATAGCTTTGAAATGATTTTCTTGTTTTCCACAAACGCAATTTCAGTCGTTATAGCTAGTAATTTGGTCCTACTAACCCATCGAAACCTACCCTAAAAAAACAATGAACAAAGAAATTCAACTCTCAGACAACGAACTCATTCAATCTTTTCAAGACGGTAATTCTCGTGCTTTTGATGCCTTATTAGAGCGTCACCAAAACAGAATTTACAACGCCATTTTATTCATGGTAAAAGACAGCTACTTAGCCGAAGATTTAATTCAAGAAATTTTAATAAAAATTATTGACAACCTTCAACAAAAAAAGTATTCAGAAGAAGGTAAATTTTTACCTTGGGCTTTACGCATCTCTCACAACTTTGTAGTGGACCATTTTAGAAAAGTAAAACGCACTCCCACTATTAAAACAAGTGACGACCAAGATTTATTTGAAATTATCAAACATGCCGACCATCCTGCCGACTATAAAATGACGCGCAGTCAAACGCATAAAAATATTCAAGAATTAGTTGACCTACTTCCTGAAGAACAAAGAGAAATTATTGTGCTAAGACATTATGCCAATTTAAGTTTTAAAGAAATTGCACAAATGACCAATTGCAGTATTAATACTGCACTTGGAAGAATGCGTTATGGCTTAATAAACTTAAGAAAGATGATGGCTGAGCGCGGCATGAGTTTGTAAATTCTATTGCTATTGATAAAAAATCTAATAGCAATAGAATTAACCCTCTAATGATTTTATTAAAAAAGCTCCAATAGGAGCTTTTTTAGATTTATGTTCGTCTTTTATAAAATATAAAGACTCCATAAATCCTCTAATGATTTTAAAAAGCTCTAATTGGAGCTTTTTTAGATTCGAGCCTAGCTAGTGCGCTTTACTGGCGCTACATTGTAGCCAATTCAAATATTCTTTAGCATTGGGCGTGTAGCCTACCGGATTGGATAATAATTTTTGATCGGGACTCATGACCACATAGAGTGGCTGTGAAGACTGGTTAAAGTTTTCCGCTTGAAAAGTGGCCCATAAATCGCCCACACTTGTGATTTCTTTTTTAGCACCAGCAGCAGTGGTATACGTAAAACGCTTTTCTACTGGAAGTAAAGCCTTATCATCTACATATAAAGAAACAAGAATAAAATTATTTTGTATAAAGCTCATTACTTCAGGATCGGTCCAAACATTTTCTTCCATCTTACGACAGTTCACACAGGCCCAACCAGTAAAGTCAATAAGTATAGGTTTATTTTGCTGTTTCGATAATTGAACGGCACTTTCATAGTCATTCACCACATTAGCATGTAGTCCAGCCTGTTCAGCTGTATTGGTAAATAAACTATAATGCGTAGGAGGTGGAAAGCCACTTAGGAATTTTAATAAATAAGTATTCTTAGGCGCCATGCCCACTATTAATACAAGACCAAACACTATGGCCAAGTCGCCAAATATTTTTCTACCTCTTGAGATTTTTGCTCCTTTAACATCATGAGGTAATAATAAAATTCCTCTTAAATAAAGTGCTAATGCAATACTTATAATAGCCCAAATGCCTAAGAACACTTCTCTTTTGAGTAGTCCCCAATGTTGTACTAAGTCGGCATTTGATAAAAATTTAAAGGCCAAGGCTAATTCTAAAAAGGCCAATACTTTTTTCACCGTATCTAACCACCCACCCGATTTAGGTAAGCTTTGTAACCATTGAGGGAAGATGGCAAATAAAGTAAAAGGCAGGGCTAAGGCTAAACCAAAACCAGCCATGCCATAGGTTAATGCCCAAGCACCTCCTTGTAAAGAGCCTACCAATAAGGTTCCAAGAATGGGCCCAGTACATGAGAAAGAAACAATGGCTAAAGTAATAGCCATAAAAAAAATACCTGCAATACTTCCTAGTCCGCTTTTGGAATCGGCCTTATTGGCAATGCCACTAGGCAAACTAATTTCAAAAAATCCAAAAAAGGAAATACTGAAAAAAACAAATATGATAAAGAAAATAATATTTAACCAAGGGTTGGTGGAGATACTATTAAAAATTTCTGGTTGTACATTGCCTAGTACATGAAAGGGTAAACTGGCTAAAACATAAATTAAAAATATACTTAGACCATAAAGTAAACCGTTTTTAATGCCCTGCTTTCTTGTTTTAGAACGCTTGGTAAAAAATGAAACCGTTACGGGTATCATTGGAAATACACATGGGGTAATTAAGGCAATTAACCCACCTAAAAAACCAAGTAATAATAATTCCCAAGGACTTGAACTAGTATTGGTTGTAGCCGCCTTAGCACCACAGGCATATGCAGGAGCTTGAGTGGCCGATGCAGGTAAAAGAATTTGAAAACCTGCTACTTTTTTTCCATTGGCAAGTGCCACTGAAAAAGGAATTTCTAAACTCAAAAAAGAATCGGCCTTGGCCACATTCATTACCATTAATAGTTGCAAACTATCGGGCTGAAAACCTTTAATGATTATATTTTGGGCAATATCAAATGGCTTATTAAATAAAAAGGCCTTAGTAAATAAAATATCTTTTTCTTGGATAGGCTTGATAGAAAATACAGGCTTATCTTGAAATTTGGCAGTTTCAATTTTCGAACTTATTTCAGGTGCATTTAAACCATCTGGATTTGTTCCATATACATGCCAACCTTCTTTTATTTGAA
>JBEGKS010000177.1:0-3565 GCA_041183945.1 Bacteroidota bacterium
ACTGCATATCCAATTCCTTGAGAAGCCCCTGTAATAACAACAAGCATATAAATAATTTATAGTTAACCTAAATAAAGAATAAAGATAAGAAGCAAAATTGTAAATTCGTCCAATACAATTAGACATTGATGCCCTATAAAGACCTATTTTTTGACCTTGACCATACCATTTGGGACTTTGAATTAAATTCAAAAGAAACCTTATGGGACCTGCATCAGAAATATGCGCTAGAAGCTAAGGGCATCAACGATTTTGATGTTTTTTATAGCAACTACAGCGTGCATAATCATCGTTTATGGGACAGGTATACCAAGGGCTTTATTAAACAAGAGGAGTTAAGATGGAAGCGTATTTACCTTAGTTTATTGGACTATAAAATTGCCGACGAAGCCATGTCTAAAGAAATGTCCGTTGACTATTTAGATATACTGCCTAATAAAAAGAATTTATTTCCCTACACCATTGAAATTTTGGACTACTTGAAAAACAAGAATTACAAAATGCATTTAATTACCAATGGGTTTGAATCGGTGCAGTTTAAAAAAATTAAGAACTCCAATTTAGCGGACTACTTTATAGAAGTAATTACATCAGAAGCCAGTAATAGTTTGAAACCTAATAAAGAAATTTTTGATTATGCTTTAAAAGCTTCTAATGCAAAATTAGAATCTAGTATTATGATTGGAGACAATGAAGCTGCCGATATTCAAGGTGCCATTAATGCTGGCATGGACTCTATCTTTGTAAATCATTTGCAAATACAGCCTACTGTACCTGCAACGCATACTATTACACATTTAAAGGAATTAGAAGATATATTCTAAAGAGTTAAAGAAAATGCTATTAAAATTATTAATCAATATAATAATATAGCTTCTATTTATAAAAACTAGTCTCCAATATTACCAACTAGCAAGCACTGTAACGCCCCCTTTTACCACATCACCAATTTTAGCATGAATTTTAGTTCCAACAGGTAATAGTAAATCCACCCTGCTTCCAAATTTTATAAAACCATATTCATCGCATTGTTTGAAGGACTGGCCAACAGTGCTGTAATTACAAATTCTTCTCGCTAAAGCACCCGCAATTTGTTTGCATAAAATACTGCCCTTGCTATTTTCAATCACCACGGACCATCTTTCATTATCGGTAGAAGATTTTGGATGCCATGCCACTAAAAACTTACCGGGATGGTATTTATTGTAAACAATATTTCCAGCAATAGGTAAACGGTTCACATGCACATTCGCAGGACTCATAAATACACTTAGCTGTATTCTTCTTTCTTTATAAAATTCATCCGGCTCTACTTCTTCAATCACCACCACTTTACCATCTGCAGGAGAAACAATGGCCTCCTCACTAATAGTTAACTGACGAACAGGCATTCTAAAAAAAGAAACTATAAATAAGAAAAAGGCAACTGTAATAATAAATACAGCCCATGCAGCAATTATGGAGATAGGAAATAAATAAGAGAAATTAAGAATATTCAAAACACCTACGAATATTGCTATCAAGGAAATAGTAGCCGTGCCTTCTTTATGTATAGTCATTATGTAAATTTAGTTGCAAATGTAAAACATCTAAAACAGAATCTGAAGAATTAGCCATACAAATGGGGTGGCAAATAAGATAGAATCAAACCTGTCTAAGAAACCACCATGGCCTGGCATCATACTACCACTGTCTTTCACGCCAGCAAGCCTCTTTAATTTACTTTCTAATAAATCTCCAAAATTACCTGTGGTAGAGGCTATTAAACTTATGTAAAAAATATATTTCTCTTGAATAGGCACTACCATGGCCATGACCTTAGACACAATTAATACCGATAAGATAATACCCGCAATAGTACCTTCCCATGTTTTATTGGGAGATATGGGAGACAATGGCGTCTTGCCAATGATGGAGCCCACTAAATAAGCCATGGTATCGTTTACCCAAATAGATACAATCAATAACAAGGGAATGGAAAAAGTCCAGCTACCAAAATAGGTATTGGTCATAAAACTTTTTAATTGAAAAAATAACGACAAGCACATAGGTATATACACTAAGCCTGCAAAAGAAATAGCCCAGTTTTGTAAATTAATTTTCTTTGTAAAAATATCTACAATAATCATAATGCCCAACACGAATGGAAGGACTATGCTGCCTATATATTTAATGCTTATTCCATTAATAGCTAAATCCACAGGACCTAGTGTCATCATCATTAAACAACCTATTACTAATAAACCCCATTTATGTACAGGGGTAATATTTTGATAGCTAGGATAAATGAGTGCTAATAATTTTTGGTACTCATATAAACAACCCAATTGTATAATTAAAAACAATGTAAAAAAAGACCAAGTATTCCAAATTAAACCTGCTAGCATAACAATAACAAATACAATGGCAGAAAGGGTTCTTTGTTTTAAAACAGATGCGTTAGAGACCATAGAAAAGAATTATAAATGGGTAAAAAATTATGATTGAACGGTATTGAATTGAATGGTTGAAATAAGCGCTTGAGCTTTTTCAAACATATCCAAAGGTACATATACTTCCACTTCTCCTAAAAAAACATAGGAAGAATCTTGCTTGTTGAGTGTTTTAGCAGGAATTTCATTTTCATTTAAAATGCCCATCATCATGGAAGAGGCCGCTAACTGAGTACTACTAAATACTTTTTTCCAATCCTGCATTTGAGTAATTATTTTTTAATTGTTGTAATAAATAGTAAATGCCTGCCAGTGCAATTATGCCCCAATAAATAGGTAAATTATCATCCATCATCTTTTCAACATTGGCTGGATTATCTCGAATACTATATAAAATAACTACGGCTATTCCATTGTTTAAAAAATGTAGCAATACAGGAAGCCAAATAGTTTTAGAATAATGATAAACATATCCAAGTACCATACCCAATGCCATTCTAGATAAAAAACCATAAAAAGAAAAATGGATGGCACTAAAAAAAATGGCCGTTAAAATAATAGCAGCGTAGGGTTTACCTGTCAAATCCAATACTATTTTTTGAAGCGTGCCTCTAAAATACACTTCTTCAATAATGGAAGGAATAATGGCAACGGCCAATAAGGCAAAGGCCAAATCCTTTAATGAACTCATATGCGTCATGGACAACATGGCTTTTTTATATTGGGCTTCTAAACCTTCTGCCCAATTTTTAAAATTCGTAGGAATAGGAATTTTTTCTGTCAAACTTCCTAAGGCACCGCTGAGTACTAAACCAGTAAGTGCTATTAAAATAACAATGCCTACCGATTGATAAGATTTCATAGGCGTAAAACCAATATTCGCCATCCAGTTCCCTTTTACTAAAAAAGCAAGAACTATGCTGGGAAGTCCAAAGGCAATAATGGAAGCTAGTGCATTGGCAAACTGCGCCATGGAAGCATATTCGGGTTGCATAATCACTTTTTGCATCTCAGAAAAAGGAATATGTAATATCGCCGATACAATAGAAAAACTAATTAAGGCCCCTAGTATCATGCCAATTCCTGTTAAGCCTAAAAAAAGGGCCATTCGCATAGGAGGTCTCATATCAAAT
>JBEGKS010000178.1:0-1010 GCA_041183945.1 Bacteroidota bacterium
TTTATTATCAGGGCTCCATTTCGGATTTGAATTATTTTTATCTCCAGTTGTTAATTGCTTAGCATTAGATCCATCTATTCCACTTATCCATATTTGATTGACATATTCGCTTCTATCCTCTGTCATCATAGCCTCTCTAATAGTATACACTACCTTGGTTCCATCACCAGAAACCTGTGCGCTACTTACATTTTTAATTTTTAATACTTGCTCTGGACTCCAATTTTTTTGTGCCAGTAAAAGAAGGGGATAGAAAAATACAAATAATAGTAATTGATGCTTTTTCATACAATATGTTTTAGTTAAAAATTAGGTACTTCAATTTAAATCATTTTGGTGGTTTATAGCTGCAAAAAACTGCCATGATTTTAGTAACTTTATTTTTAATTTTTATCTTATTAAGCGCTATTTATGAATGTCTATCAGAAAACCTTTTTTTTTATACTTTGTCCCTTTGTATTATTTGCTCAAAAAAAAGCAGTTAAAAAAAAGAAGCCTAGCCCTGTAGCTACAGCCCCTGCGGCCAATGCTTCTATACAACAGCCGTTAAAGCTTTGGTATTCAAATCCGGCTCAATATTTTGAAGAGGCCTTGGTATTAGGCAATGGACTTCAAGGCGCTACGGTTTTTGGTGGCATATCTACCGATAAAATTTATTTAAACGACCTCAGCTTATGGTCGGGGGAGCCAGTGAATGCGAATATGAATCCGCAGGCCTATAAAAATTTACCAGCTGTGCGTAAAGCCCTGCAAGAAAACAATTATAAAAAAGCAGGGGAGCTTCTAAAAAAGTTACAAGGAAAGTTTTCAGAATCGTATGCGCCACTCGGTACACTGCTAATGGATATTAATGATGACCCCTATATTACCGATTATTATAGAGAACTAGATATTGACAAGGCCATTGCAAAAGTGCAAACCTTCTCCAATAACAATACCATTGTAAGAGAATATCTAGTGTCTAATCCCGATAAAATTTTTACCATTCACTTAACGAGTAAAAAAGCAGG
>JBEGKS010000178.1:1066-7325 GCA_041183945.1 Bacteroidota bacterium
ACGGCTAATAATAGTATTCAAGTAAATGGATTGGCACCTGTCAAGGCCGATCCTAACTATGTTCAAAAATCACGCAATGCTATTATATATGATGCTAAAAGAGGCACGCGTTTTTCTGCGAACATAGAAATACAATCAAGTACTGGAAAAATTACTAAAACAGATTCCACTATAACATTAGCAGATGCTACAGAAGCTACTGTGTATGTTTCAATGGCCACTAGTTTTAATGGTTTTGATAAAGACCCTGCTACAAACAAGTAGGCTGGACAGAAATAAAAAAACGACATCTAAAAGATTATCAATCTTTTTTTAATCGCGTGGAATTAAAATTAGGCGGCAAGGACTTAGTGAACTTACCAACCGATGATCGTTTAAAAAGATATGCTAAAGGAGAAGCCGATCCTTATTTAGAAACTTTATATTTTCAGTATGGTCGTTATTTATTAATATCAAGCTCTCGTACAACAGGCGTCCCTGCTAACTTACAGGGCTTATGGAACCCCTATATACAACCACCATGGTCAAGTAATTATACCATTAATATTAATGCAGAAGAAAATTATTGGTTAGCAGAAAATACCAATTTGTCTGAAATGCATTTACCTTTTTTACAATTTATTGGTAACCTTGCTACTACAGGAAAGACCACAGCCAAAACATTTTATAATATGCCAGGTTGGGTAGCACATCATAATTCAGATATATGGGCTATGTCTAATCCGGTGGGTAATTTTGGAAATGGAGATCCTGTTTGGGCGAATTGGACCATGGGTGGCACTTGGGCCTCCACACATTTATGGGAACATTATTTATTTACCAAGGACCAAACATTTTTAGAACAGAAAGCCTATCCATTAATGCGCGGTGCTGCAGAATTTTGTTTAGCCTGGTTAGTAACAGATAGTAGTGGAAAATTTATTACCTCTCCTTCAACTTCTCCAGAAAATACTTTTAAAATGCCAAATGGTTTTGTGGGATCTACTTTTTATGGAGGCACTGCCGACCTAGCTATGATTAGAGAATTATTTTTAGATGTACTTGCTGCGCAAAAAGTTTTAAAGAACGATAATGATTTTGCAAATAAAATAAATACGGCTTTAAATAATTTACATCCTTATAAAGTAGGTAAGGCAGGTAATTTACAAGAATGGTATTATGATTGGGAAGACAGCGATCCTAAACATCGCCATCAATCTCATTTATACGGATTGTATCCTGGCACCCATGTAACAGTTGACAAAACACCTGAGATTGCGGCTGCTGCAAAAAAAACTTTAGAAGTCAAAGGAGATGAAACCACGGGTTGGTCCAAAGGTTGGAGAATAAATTTATGGGCAAGATTAAAAGACGGAGACCATGCTTATAAAATGGTTCGAGAATTATTAAAATATGTTCCCCCAGATGAAACCAAAGAAAATTATACCAATGCGGGGGGCACTTATCCTAATTTATTAGACGCGCATCCTCCTTTTCAAATAGATGGCAATTTTGGGGGAACTGCCGCAGTGGCTGAAATGCTAGTACAATCAAACGATGAATTAATCACGCTTTTACCATCCTTACCTAAGGCATGGGCTACTGGCGCTGTCAAGGGATTGAAGGCAAGAGGCAATTATGAAATTGAAATGAGCTGGGCCGATGGCCAGGTGACAAATCTTAAAATAAAATCAAGTACAGAACCCACTGCTAAAGTTTGGATGAACGGGAAAATACAAATTGTAAAAACAAGTAAATAATTCACTAGTATTATTAACTTTAGCAAAACAAGATTATGTCTTTAAACTTGGGTAGAACTGAATTTGGTGATCCAGCTAATAAGGGTAATGTATTATCGGTAGATGAAGCCCATGATTTATTTAATACCTGGGTATTGAATCCTAAGTTACAGCTACATATGAAACAAGTAGCACATCTAATGAAGTGCTGGGCAAAAGAAAAAGAAAATTTAAACGAAGCCGATCAGTGGCGTTGGGAAATGGCTGGTCTATTACATGATGCCGATTGGGATCAGTGGCCCGAACTACATTGCAAAAAAATAATTGAATACTTAGAAGAAAAACAAATTGATCCAGAAATTATCAGAGCCATCGCCTCACATGGTCCTATTCATTTTGGGGTAGAACCCATTACACAAATGGACAAAATGTTATTTGCCTTTGATGAACTATCTGGTTTAATGCACGCTTATTCTTTAATGCGACCAGAAGGGTATAAGGGTATGGAATTAAAAGGCGCTAAAAAAAGAATTAAAGATAAAGCCTTTGCTGCCAACGTTTCTAGAGATGATATTGATGACGCTTGTAAAAGAGCCAATATAGAATTGGATATGCTCATTCAATTTATAATGGATAGACAAGCAAATGCTTCTTTATAAAAAATAATAAAATAATTTTCTTAAAATAGTACAGAATTAAAAATGAAAAAAATAAATTATTATAACATGCGCAAAATTGTTTTAGTTCTCATAGTGGCACTACTCTCACAGAGTTTGCTAATGGCACAACAAGTACCTAGTCCAAAATCACATTTTGGATTTAACATAGGGGACAATTATCAATTGGCCACTTTTACACAAACAGAAGCCTACTTAAAAAAATTAGCAGCGGTTTCAAAAAAAGTAAAACTACAAGTGATTGGAAAAACAGAAGAAGGACGCAACCATTATATGATGATTGTTTCTGACCCAAGCAACTTAGCCAATTTAGAAAAGTATAAAACCATTTCTCAAAAACTAGCCCATGCAGAAGATATAAGTCTAGCAGAGGCGAAGCAAATGGCGAATGAAGGAAAGGCGGTAGTCTGGATTGACGGCGGTCTACATGCAACCGAGGTAACCGGCATACACCAATGGATAGAATCTATTTATCAATTAATTACAAGAACAGATGAAGAGACAAAACGCATATTAAAGTCAACCATTATTTTATTTGTACATGCGAATCCCGATGGACAAGAATTAGTCTCTGATTGGTATATGCGCAATAGCGATACTTTAAAAAGATCTACTTCTAGTTTACCTCGTTTATATCAAAAATATATTGGCCATGATAATAATCGAGATTTCTATATGACCAATATGCAGGAATCCAAAAACATGAGTCGTCAACAATATATTGAATGGATGCCTCAGGTTTTATACAATCATCATCAAACAGGTCCTCCAGGTACAGTGGTGGCGGGCCCTCCTTATCGCGACCCATTTAATTATGTATATGATCCATTATTAATAACTGGCATTGATGCATTGGGCGCTGCCATGAGCAGTCGTTTAAATGCAGAAGGCAAACCAGGTTATACAATGAAGGCTGGTTCTGTTTATTCAACTTGGTGGAATGGTGGATTAAGAACTACTGCCTACTATCATAATATCATTGGACTACTTACAGAAATTATTGGTAACCCAACACCTTCCAATATTCCACTCGTACCACAAAGATTAATTCCAAATAGCGCTACCCCTTATCCTATTACACCACAAAAATGGTATTTTAGAAACTCCATCGATTATTCAGTGTCTTTAAATTATGCCGTATTAAATTATGCAGCAAGATATAAAGAAGAACTGCTTTTGAATATTTATACAATGGGTAGAAATAGTATTGAAGCTGGTAGTAAGGATAGCTGGACCTTGTATCCTAAAAGATCGGATGCAGTAGCTGAATTAAATTATTAAAAACAGAAAAAGTAACAGGTAGTATTGATTCATTTCAAACCGCTGTATATAATAAAGTATATAAAAACCCAGCGAACAGAGATGCTAGAGGGTATATTGTTACAGCGAACCAAACGACCACGGCTATTGATTTTATAAATATTTTAATTCAAAGTGGTATTAAAGTAGAAAAAGCAACGGCTAATTTTTCAGTTGCTGGTAAAAATTATCCAGCGGGTTCTTATATTGTAAAAACCAACCAAGCTTTCAGACCACATGTAATTGATATGTTTGAACCACAGGATCATCCCAATGATTTTCAATATCCAGGTGGACCTCCTGTAAGACCGTATGATGCTGCGGGTTGGACCCCTGCATTTACTATGGGTATTGAGTTTGATCGTGTCTTAGATGATTTTAATGGACCCTTTGAAACCATTGCCTACGGCCTTGTTCAAAAACCAATGGGTAAAATAAATGCAAGTGCTACAGTAGCTGGCTATAGTTTTTCAACAAAAGAAAATGCTGCTTATTATGCTATTAATACAATGCTTGCGATGGGCGTAGAGGTATATAAAAGCAAAGATCAATATTTTGTGGCGGCAAATACGGCTAATAAAAAATTACAAGAAACCATTGAATTGTTAAGCGCAGAGAAAGGAATTATTTTTAATGGGGTAACTGCGAAGCCTGCTAATATGAACGATAAAGTTATGCCACAAAGAATTGCTTTATGGGATAAGTATGGTGGATCTATGTCTTCAGGTTGGGTAAGATGGATTTTTGAAAAGTATAATTTTCCTTTCCAATTAATTTATGCTAAAGAAATTGATGCTAGTAATTTAAAAGACAAATACGATGTCATTGTTTTTGTAGAAGGTGCAATTCCTTCTTTAAAACCAGAAGCAGGCAATGGCTATGAAGAAAAAGAACCTAAGGCAGAAGATGTGCCTGAAATGTATCAAGCAAGCTTAGGAAAAATAACAGCTCAAAAATCGATCCCTGCTTTAAATACATTTTTACAAAATGGGGGAACTATTGTTACCATTGGATCTAGTGCGAACTTGGCTTATCATTTGAACTTGCCCGTTCGAAATGCTTTAGTGGAAATGGTTTCAGGTAAAGAGAAACCACTACCTGGTGAAAAATTTTATATACCAGGATCTGTAATGCAAATTACTTTAGACAATGAGTATAAAGCCAACTGGGGTATGAATAAAAATGCCGATGTGTATTTTAGTGCTAGCCCTGTATTTAATTTATTGCCAGATGCCATTGCAAGAAAAGAAGTGTTACCATTAGCCTGGTATGCTTCAGATAAAACATTAAGAAGTGGCTGGGCCTTTGGCCAATCTTACTTACAAGATGGTATTGCAGCCTTTGAAGCGAAAGTGGGTAATGGTAAATTATTTGTCTATGGTCCTGAAATTACTTTTAGAGGCCAAACACATAATACGTATAAAATGCTTTTCAATCAATTGTATAAATAAAAAGATAAGGGTTGATTGGCTCTTTAATTTTTTACTTTTGATAAATGACATTTTATTTTTACAACTACTTTTTTATAAATTAAAACACTTATTATTTTGAAACCTCTTTATTGCTTTGCTCAAAACCAAATTTCTTTATTAGAAAATGCAGGCGTGCCTGTTGGTGATTTACTCGTGCAAAGAGGCTATGGGATTTTTGATTATTTAAGAGTGTCTAATAATAAACCACTTTTTATAGAAGCGCATTTAGATCGCTTATTTAATTCTGCAGAGATAATGCGATTATCTATTGCCTTATCTAAAGAAGAACTCAAAAAAATTGTAGCAGACTTAATTGAAAAAAATAATATTCCTTTTTCAGGCATTCGATTAATAATAGCCGGTGGCGACGCGCCTGATGGCTATACGATTACTAAGCCGCATCTAATTATTATTCAACAACCACTTGATGCTCCTCCTGCTCAAATGGCTACTAAAGGCATTCAACTAGTAAGTCATTTTTATCAAAGACAATTGGCAGAAGTAAAAACCACCGACTACTTAATGGCCATTCATTTACAACCTTGGATGAAGAGCCAAGGAGGAGATGATATTTTATATTATAATAATGATACTGTAAGTGAGTGTCCTAGGTCCAATATTTTTATGGTCAGTCAGGACAACACCATTGTTACTCCTGCTCGTAATATGTTAAAAGGCATTACTAGAAAAAATATAATTGCTATAGCTGAGGCCCATCATTTAAAACTAGAACAACGAGATATTAGTCTATCGGAAATGAAAAAAGCCAAGGAGGTTTTTATTACTAGCTCTACCAAAAGAATTATCCCAGTTTCTCGCCTTGATGAGCAAAATTTTAGCCTAGAGGGCTCAAATTCCTTAAGTGCTCAAATTTTTGACCATTTACTAGCCTTAGAAAACTAAAAATTCTACCTAATATCTTGAGATTTTACAGATTTTACCCATTTTGTATAAAAGCCCTTTTTTATAGCTTAACAATTTGATAATCTGATCGTTATATGATAATTAGTAATTATACTAGTTTTTCCAATATTTATGTAATATATTGATTTACAATAATTTATATAGTAGATATAAATTCTAAGACTTAACC
>JBEGKS010000179.1:0-3560 GCA_041183945.1 Bacteroidota bacterium
TGGAAGCTTGGAGGTACCGGTTATGTGGATGTGGCCAAAGCAAGTATACAACAACTAAGTATGTTTATCACACGCGAGATGCACTGCTGGCAATTGTCTATAAATGTGACGCCTATTGGAATGTACCGTTCATTTAGTATAACAGTGAACCCTAAATCGGGTATCTTAAGGGACTTGAAAATTAATAGAAGTAGAACCTTCTCTTCTTCAAGTTACTAGTAAGAAGCTAACTTATTTCTTCCCATTATTTTCTAAGTAGTAATTAGCCATTACATCATAGACGGCTTGCTTCAAACTATCCTTGGTATGTCCTTGCGGATAAATGGCAGGAAGAATATGCATATCAATTTTACCAGGAGTAAAATAAAGAATAGGTCTTGCAGGAAGTATTTTTTTAGTATTCAATAGCACCACTGGAATAATGGGTTTTTGTGTATCAACCGATAACTTGAAAGCCCCATCATAAAAGGATTTTAAGGGTTCAGATGTTTTATTTCTAGTGCCTTCTGGATAAATGAGCATATCAAGTCCATTATCCAGCACCTTTACCATATTATCAAAGCTTGCTTTTCGACTATTATGGTCTTTTCTATCTACAATAACGGTGGCAAATTGATAAATCCATCCAAACAATGGAACGTATACAAAACTTTTTTTAGCAATTGTTTTATTAGCTCTAGGTAAAAATGGGGTGCTAACAGGTATATCAATTAAACTATTATGATTACAAACCACAATAGCATTACCCATACCTTTAAAAATTTCTTTGCCTTTAACCCTAAATGTACATCCTGATAAAAATAAAAATAAGCCCATCCATAATTGAGAGACACGACGATGGTATCTTGTTTTATAAGGATCTGGAATGATGAAGCATAATAAGTAGAACCATAAAAATAGCATCATGGTAGAAGCAAATACCAGTAAGGCCCAGATGGCTAGTGCTCTTGCAACAATATTTTTTATAATTTTCATACTATAATTATTATAAAGACCAATCTATAGGGTCTTGATTGGTTTTTACTAAGTATTCATTGGTGGCACTAAAATGCTTAGAACCAAAAAAGCCATTGTAAGCACTAAAGGGGGATGGGTGTGCCGCTTTTAAAATTTTATGTTTTGATCCGTCTATTAATTTAATTTTTTCTTGTGCGAAATTACCCCATAAAATAAAAACCAAGCCTGTTTTTTTTAAAGAAAGATGTAGCATTATATCGTCAGTAAATTTAGTCCATCCAATTTTTGCATGGCTGGCTGGTTCATTAGCTCTTACGGTAAGAACCGCATTTAATAATAGTACCCCTTGTTCGGCCCAATGTGTTAGATTGCCAGTACTTGGAATGGGCATGCCAATATCTTTATGAAGTTCCTTAAATATATTTACCAAAGAGGGGGGTGGTTTAATCCCATCGGGTACAGAAAAACTTAGGCCCATAGCTTGATGCGCATTATGATAAGGGTCTTGTCCTAAAATAACCACTTTAACTTTATCGTAGGGCGTTAAACTAAAGGCATTAAATATATGAGGGCCGCTTGGATAAATAGTTCTTTTTAAAGCTTTTTCTGCTTTTAGATGCTCTGTGATTTGGATAAAGTAGGGCTTATCGAATAAATCCGACAAAGCTTTTTTCCAACTTGATTCCATTTTTATATCCATAATGACTAGCCAATCTTTGTTACAATCTAATTAAAGATAAATCTTGTTCAACAAACCACCATCATTCTACTCATTTTTAAGTCATTTTTTGTAACTTTCTTTCACATTTTATATAAATGAAAAGAATATCAACAGTTTACCGAAATATTTTACTTTTATCACTACTATTCAATGTCTTTTTTCAAAAAGTACTTACTGCTCAATCTGCAACAATTGGCAAAATATATTTTAGTAATGATAGCTTGGCTATTAGCGGTTTTGAATTAAATGCTAGAAGTTTTACTTTACCTCAGCCTGTTTCTATAGTTCAATGGGAGCGAATCTTAAGTCAACAAAAGCAAATTGAAACAAAGCTTCTTTCTATTCAAAAAATAAATAACGGATTTCAGTTGCGAATAGCGTTTAAAAACACGAGTAAGGATACTATAACTATTGACAATGTCTTACCTTTTGAGAAATCTCAAGACAATGTATACATTACAGGGAAAGGGAGCCATAGTTTATCTAGAACTTATTTATTCATTCCTGGTAAATTGCCTGTTAATATAATTGTCCCAGACAATGCTTGGGAATTAGGTTTTAATAGTTTGCCATTAGATAAAAATTTATCAATTTATGGATTTAGTAGAAGAGACAAACAAAGTATTTCCTTAGGCAAGGCAAAAAGATTTGAAACCATTTTATACCCCAATGGAAGTATTCAGTATAATATATGGATAGAGCCCTATGAAGGCCCATGGCAAAATGGGGTATTAAAAGTTTTCAGAGATAAGAAGTTGTATGATATTAGTTATTTTAATGATAGCCTTTATAAAAGGAAAGATTTAGCATGGATAAGAAATACATATCTTATGCATTTAATGATGACTTGGGATAAGTTTTTTTATAATGCGCCCCAAAAACAATATGCTTTACCTTTATTTGTGGAGAGAGGGAATAAATTATATGGAGGCGATGATATCATAACAATATGGCCTTCATGGCCAACTTTAGGTTTAGACCAAAGAAATCAGTTTGATTTATACAAGGATTTGCCTGGTGGATTAAATGCCATCAAGAAAATAAGCAATGATTTAATTGCAGAAAATAAACATTTATTTGTTTCCTATAATCCCTGGGATATAGATACACGTAAACAAAATCATTATAAGGGTTTGTCCTGGCTTATTAATAATACAAATGCAGATGGGGTGGTATTAGATACGCAAGGCAGTTCCAGTGATACGCTTCAAAACGCAGCCGACTCGGTAAGAAAAGGTGTTATTATGTATAGTGAGGGCATGGCGGTGCCTAAGGATATGCAAGGAATAATAGCAGGCAGGGTGCATAATGCTTTGTATTATCCTCCAATGCTTAATTTAAATAAATTTATTCAACCTGGTTTTGCTATATATAGAGTGGCTGAATTATTTAAGGAGCCCATACAACGTGAATTTGCAACTAGTTTCTTTAATGGTTATGGAACTGAAATAAATATTATGGCTGCGGGTCAACCTGATTGGGTAGAAAAGCAGTATGGTTTTCTGGGTAAAACCACACTTTTATTAAGACAACTTTCGGATAATTTCAATTCAAATAATGCCACGCCTTTAATTCCAACAACGGCCGATAGCATTTGGGTAAATCAGTGGACTAATCCTCAAAAAATAGTATATACTATTTATTCAACTATTCCGCAAGGCTATAAAAACGATTTATTTGAAGTTAGTCAAAAATACAATTGGCATTTTGTAGATGTGTATCATCATAAGCTTTTAAAACCTACTTATAAGAAAGGTAAATATTATATTGAAGCAGAAACCGATGCTTTTCATCAGAAATATTTAGGTACCAATAATGAAGGTGCTGTAGATTGTATTATTCAGGTGCCAAAATTATTGGAGACAACCATTATAAATAATAA
>JBEGKS010000180.1:0-3558 GCA_041183945.1 Bacteroidota bacterium
GTCTTTACTTTATGCTCGCTTGGAATAAGCAATGAAATATTATGCGGGCTACCACCATAACTTACCATGGTTACTGGTATTTCATTAATGGCTTGAAATAATTTATTAAGTACTGCTTCGGTTTTAGCAATTTCATTCCCTACAATAGAAACAATGGTTTGATTTTGCTCCACTTCTACTGAGGCAATATTATTTAACTCTGTAATAATTTCATTTAAATGCGTATCGCTGTCAATGGTTACAGATACGGCTACTTCCGAAGTGGTAATCATATCTATGGGTGTTTTATATTTCTCAAACACTTCAAATATTTTTCTTAAAAAACCATATGCCAAAAGCATTCGACTGCTTTTTATTTTTATGGCAATAATATTATCCTTGGCTGCCACTGCTTTCACCCCTACACTACCCGCTTCTTTTTTAATAACTGTACCCACCGCTGTTGGCTGCATGGTATTTAATAATTTAACAGGAATATTTTCTTGTTGCGCTGGCCAAATACAAGTAGGATGTAAAATTTTGGCTCCGAAATAAGCTAGCTCGGCTGCTTCATCAAAACTTAGTTGCTCAATGGCTACTGTTTTATCTACCACTCTTGGGTCGTTATTGTGCATACCATCAATATCGGTCCAGATTTCACAAACACTGGCTTTTACAGCAGCAGCAATTAATGAAGCGGTGTAATCACTGCCTCCTCTTTTTAAATTATCTACCTCTGCTCTGCTATTTCTACAAATATAACCTTGGGTGATAAATAATTTTTTACCAGCATGCTGTGCTAATACCCCTTTTATTTTTTCTTGAATGGCTGTTAAATCTGGTTCATCATTTATATCTAATTGCATAAATTCTAAAGCAGGAAGTAAAGCGTGGTCAATTTTTTCTTGCTCTAAATACAAAGAAAATAATTTAGTACTCATTAATTCTCCTTGCGCTAATATGTCTTTATTCAATGCATCGCTCAATGAAATTTTCTGCGTAATTTTTAAAAACTCAAAATGTTCTGTAATCATTTCATTGGCCTTCGCTCTAATAGTTTCTTCTTTTAATAAATCAATTATAAAAGCGCGGTATTGTTTTTCTAATACAGCAATTTTTTCAGCAGCTATTTGTTTATTAGGTGATGCTAAGGCTGTACTTATTTCAACTAAAGCATTAGTGGTTCCACTTAATGCACTTAATACAACTAATGTTGGTTCAGTATTGCGTGTAATTAGTTGAGATACTTGGTGCATCCTTTCAGGCTTACCCACACTCGTACCACCAAATTTCATTATAACCATGATTCTTTTTTTTTGGAATGGCAAATGTAAATTAGCCTGCTGAAAAATGTTCAATAATTCAACAGTAATTTGAAATTGTTTTGCAAACAAATGTTAGTGCAATAAACTAGAAAGGCAAATCATCAACCGGTGCATCATCATGAGAAGGTGCGCTAGTTGGAGTATAAGTTCCGCCTGCACTTTGATCTGGTGATGTAGTTCCACTAGGCTTTGCACCTAATAATTGAACCGATACAATTCTTAAAGTTAAAGATGCCCCGTTTCTACCATCGGTAGTAGTGTAAGATCTAACATCGGGTGTTCCTTCAACATATACTTGAGTTCCTTTTTTTAAATACGGGGCCACTGCAGTTCTATCTGTCCAATATGAACAATCTACCCAAGTGGTTCTGTCTTTTTGATTCCCTTGCGCATCCTTAAAGCGCTCTGTGTGCGCCACATTAAAATTAATTACTGACTTGCCGTTAACATTGTTAACTACTGCGTCTTTACCTAAATTGCCGATTACTTGTAACTTTATCATTTTCTATTATTTTGTCGTTTTATGGAAGTGAAGATAGTATTTTTTAGATTTTTGAACTGAAATCCCTAGCCCATTTTATGAACATTCTGCGATTTAACAAAGATGAATTACTTTTGTGCTAAGCCAACTTTTAACTGGCCAAACACTATGAGCAAGAAAGGAAAGGTTTTAGTCGCTATGAGCGGCGGTATTGACAGCACAGTAGCAGCTTTAATGCTACACAACGAAGGCTACGAAGTAATAGGCATTACCATGAAGACCTGGGACTATGCCACCAGCAATGCCAATGGAAAAGAAACAGGCTGTTGTAATATAGATTCATTCAATGATGCCCGTTTAGCAGCCGTAAATAACGGATTCCCCCATTTCATTTTAGATATTAGAGAAGAGTTTGGTGATTTTGTCATTGAAAACTTCGTGGAAGAATACTTAGCTGGTCGCACACCCAATCCATGCGTAATGTGTAATACGCATATTAAATGGAGAGCTTTATTAAAAAGAGCCGACGCCTTAGGTTGTGATTTTATAGCCACTGGTCATTATGCTAAAGTGCGTCAACATACGAATGGCCGTTATGTAATTTCAAAAGGACTAGATAGCACCAAGGACCAGAGTTATGTTTTATGGGGCGTAGACCAGGATTTATTAAGCAGAACTATTTTGCCTTTAGGTGGTATGCATAAAAAAGATATCAAACAAATGGCCATTGATTTAGGATATCCAGAACTGGCTAAAAAAAGTGAGAGCTATGAAATTTGTTTTGTACCCGATAATGATTACCGTGGATTTTTAAAAAGACGCGTACCCGGATTAGAAGAAAAAGTAAATGGAGGATGGTTTGTTGATGCAAAAGGAAAAAGATTAGGCAAACATAAGGGCTACCCTTTTTATACCATTGGTCAAAGAAAAGGTTTAGAGATTGCTTTTGGGAAACCTATCTATGTGACTTCAATTGATCCAGTGAATAATGTGGTTGTGCTTGGAGAAGAAAATGAATTAGACCAAAACGATATGCTTGTGGCAAGATTGAATTGGATTAAATATGACTCTATTCAAGAGCCGATGGAATTAATGGCAAAAATTAGGTACAAGGATGAAGGTGCACTTTGTACTTTATCCAATACAGATATAGGCGTGCAAGCAAGATTTTATGAAAATGTAAAAAGTATTGCGCCAGGTCAAAGTGCTGTATTTTATGAAGGAGAGGATGTAGTGGCTGGAGGTATTATTCAAAGTGGTCAGCTATTTCCAAGTCTTTCTAAGTCTTAATTAGAAATTTTCTGCAACAAGGCGCCAAAAAGTGTATCGGCCTTTTTATCATAGCCTATAAAATATTCTTGCTGAATTAATTTGAAATTATTGGTAGCTACTAATTTTTCAACCTGGTCTTCATTTTCCTTTTTATACACAGAACAAGTAGCTACTAATAAATAGCCCCCTGGTTTTAAAGCGGGTTCTAAATGATGCAAAATATTTTCTTGCAATTTTGTCATTGCATTTAATTGCGCTTCTGTATACGCTTGTAAATTTTCCGGTGTCCTACCCCAAGTGCCCGATCCTGAACAAGGCAAGTCTGCAAAAATAAAATCGAATTGTTTTTTAATCGCAAAGGGCAAAGTAATATCCACTACTTGTAAGGAGGCGGGTTGAATACCTGCTTCTTTTAAACGCTTCTCACAATTAAATAAAATATTTTCTCTAATATCAGATACATGCAATTGCACATTGGGCATGGTATCTTTTATTAAAATA
>JBEGKS010000181.1:0-3556 GCA_041183945.1 Bacteroidota bacterium
TAAGCAACTTTCATTTCTTTAGAAACGTGCACTTGTAGTCCAATCAGTCCTGATATTTTGCTGTTGGAGGAGTCATTGTCTGTAGTTTCACTCATTAATATTCCATTAATATAATGTTTCATGTTATTGCCTTTTACAATCAAATGAATTTCATTCCAATCATCTACTTTAATTTTTGACTTGAGTGTATCTGAATTGTCAATCGTTTTAATAATAAAGGCATCCTTTGAATTTTTAATAGTTGCATTTTGGCCACGCATGGCAAGAAAGCCTCTTCCTCTTTCTTCATAGTTTTGACCTGTATACACATTCTCTCCATCTATATCTGCTTGATAGCCTTTTAAAGCATAGGGAATAGTTGCAAGTTCTTCACTACGGTAGTTGACTCCGCTATTTCCTCCTTTAGATATTTTAAATTGTGCTTTAAATTCAAAATCGCCTGCTTGGCTACTTGTATAAATTAAAAATGAATTGGTTTGGATTTGTTTACTAGGAGTTACTTCTCCTACAAAACATCCGTTTTCAATATGCCATACACTGGTATCGGCCTTCCATCCATTAAAGGTTTTGCCATCGAATATGTTTATGAATACAGCGGTATCTTTTAGGGGTTTATTGGAGTTTGCACTTTCGCAAGACAGGCTTAATATCATGCTCATAGTTAATATGATTGCCATATTCATATAGTATAGGCTACTGCGTATTTTCATAATTCGTTTAATATTAATATTTTAAGGGAAGGCCTATGTAAATCTAATTATTTCTGAACTATTCTTAGTCAAAAAATCATAATTTGTGTAAACACAATTTTAGCACTATGTTTAAATACACTCGTCTTCTAAGTTTTATAACGCTGATAGCTATATTGCAATTGAATGTTTCATGTAATAGTGAAGCACCTATATCAAGCGATCCAAAAATTGCGGCTTTAAAACTTCCTAAAGGTTTTAAGGCAGATCATTTGTATAGTCCAGGTATTAACAATCAAGGATCATGGGTGTCCATGACTTTTGATCATAAAGGAAGAATGATTGCATCGGATCAATATGGTAATTTGTATAGACTCGTGATACCCGCCATTGGTGCCGATACTTCTAAAGAAAAAATTCAAGTAAGTACTATTGAGTTGCATATACCTGGAGATACAACACTTGCAACGCGCAGAATAGGATACGCGCAAGGCTTACTCTATGCATTTAATAGTCTTTATGTTGTAATCAATGATGGGGGTGATATTACTAATACACGACGAAGCGGAATATACAGAATGCAGGATACCGACAACGATGACCAATACGATAAAATTACTTTATTAAAAAGACTAGAGGGAGATGGAGAGCATGGACCACATAGTATTGTGCTTTCTCCCGATGGAAAATCATTGTATGTAATTGCTGGTAATTTTACAAAAATACCGGAGATGAATAATTATACTGTCACACCTGGGGTGGAGATGGATAATTTATTGCCTTTAACGCGTGATCCTAATGGACATGACAATACAGTGAACACGCATGGAGGATGGATTGCACAATTCAATCCTGAAGGAACAAATTTTAATTTAATAAGTGCAGGTTTTAGAAATCCATTTGATCTTGCCTTTAATGAGTACGGAGATATTTTCACTTTTGATTCAGATATGGAGTGGGATTTTGGTTCACCATGGTATCGACCTATTCGTATTTGTCAAGTACCCAGCGGCGGTGAATTTGGATGGCGTCCAGGGACAGATAAATGGTCTCCTTCGAATGCAGATAATCTTCCGCCGCTTTTAAATATTGGACAAGGTTCTCCTACTGCAGTATTTAGCGGTAGCAAGTCACATTTCCCTGAAAAGTATAAACGATCCATTTTTGCATTTGATTGGAGCTTTGGAATCATGTATGCAATTCAACCTAGTCCAGAAGGAGCACATTATACAGCTACTGCAGAGGAATTTATTTCTGGATCACCCTTGCCTTTAACAGATGGTATCATTGGGCCAGATGGTGCAATGTATTTTTTAACGGGAGGCAGACGTATTGAATCGGATTTATATAGAGTGTACTATGAAGACAATAAGCAAAATACCGAACCGCTTGCTGCTCCAGTATTAACAGCTGCACAACAGCTTCGTAAAAAATTGGAAACATTCCATTATGCACCTAATGCAGAAGCTGTTAATATAGCTTGGCCTGCTTTAAACAATGAGGATAGATTCATACGTTATGCTGCAAGAATAGCAATGGAACACCAACCTGCTAATACTTGGAAACAAAAACTAATTACTGAAAAGGATCCAGTCACAATTACACAAGCAGCCATTGCTTTGGCTAGGATGGGAGAAAAAACTGAAAAAGATAATTTATTGAAGGCTTTAAGCGCCATTGATTTTTCTAAAATATCGGAGTCCAAACAACTAGATGTTTTAAGAGCTATTGAATTAATATTAATACGCCTTGGAAAACCAAGTGGGGAATTAAAAAATGAATTAATTGCTGTATTAGATAAACAATATCCAGCAGCCACTAATAATTTAAATAGGTCGCTTAGTAAAATTATGGTGTACATGGATGCGCCTACAGTAGTTGCCAAAACAATGGATCTTATGAAAGTGGCCAAAGACGATCCGAATGATCAAAAAACATTTACAGAATCTACCGATCTTATTCTTAGAAACCCTCAGTACGGATTGGATATTGCTAAAATGTTGGCCAATGTTCCTCCTCAGCAACAAACCTATTATGCTACAGTACTTAGTCATGTAAAAATTGGTTGGACTCCTGCATTGCAAGAAACATATTTTAAATGGTTCTATACAGCCTTTGGTTACAAAGGAGGGGTAAGCTTTATAGGTTTTCTAAATTTAATTAGAAAGGACGCTTTAAAAAATGTTTCAAAAAATACATTTTCCTATTACAATACTTTATCAGGAGATTCAATTGTAAATAGAGCCATGATGGGTTTGAAAGAAAATATTAAACAAGCCAAAGGGCCTGGAAGAGATTGGGAAGTAGATACAGCATTAGTATATGTAAAAGACGGATTAACAAATAGAGATTTTGAAAATGGCAAGGCCATGTTCTCTACAACACTTTGTTCTTCATGTCATGCAATGGGTGGGGAAGGCGGTGTGTCTGGCCCAAATCTTACACAAGTTGGAACAAGATTCTCATATAAGGATATGCTCACTGCCATAATAGAACCTAATAAAAGCATTTCAGATCAATTTGGATCAACAGTATTCTATCTTAAAAAAGGAGGTTCTATTGTTGGAAAATTGATTAGCGAGGATGGTAGTAAGTATGTGATAGCGCAAAATCCTTTTGCGATGCAAAACACGAAAGAAGTATTAAAGAATGAGGTGATTCGCACAAGAGTTTCCGAGATTTCACCCATGCTACCTGGTTTAATTAATAGTTTAAACGCCGAAGAATTAAAAGATTTGCTTGCTTATTTAAAATCGGGGGGTAATCCAAAGGATAAGATGTTTAGTTCGAAGAAGTAAGTTTTAATGACTTTTAAAAAAAAACTCCGATTTCTATATGATTTCGGAGTTTTTTTATTTATACTATTT
>JBEGKS010000182.1:0-3553 GCA_041183945.1 Bacteroidota bacterium
TGCAGTGAATATGGCCTATAATCAACAAAATTTATGTTTTGGTCCTGAATATATTATTCCTAAACCATTAGATCCAAGGTTATTAAGTACACTGGCTCCAGCTGTGGCAAAAGCAGCAGTAGCGTCGGGTGTAGCTCAACAACCTATTACTAATTGGGATGAATATGAATTACAATTAAACAAGCGTTTAGGTTTAGACAATCAATTAATGCGTTTAATTAGTAATAAAGCGCGTCGCGATCCAAAGCGTTTAGTATTCTCTGATGCAGAAAATATTAAAATATTAAAAGCGGCTAGTATTGTATACGACGATGGTATTGCTTATCCAATATTATTAGGAAATGAAACAAGAATAAAAAATATAGCGGAAGCCAATAATATTGACATTAGTGATTTACCTATTATAGATGTAAGAAGCGATGCGATGGAGGAGAAAAGAGAATTTTTTGGATCTATCTTATTTCAAAAAAGACAACGCAAGGGTATTAATAAATATGAGAGCTTAAAATTAATGCGCACACAAAACTATTTTGGTGCCATGATGGTGGAAACTGGTGAAGCCGATGCAATGCTGTCTGGCTTAACTAGAAATTATTCCGATGGCATTAAACCAGCTCTTCATATTATTGGAACAGAAGAAGGTGTGAAGAAGATTGCAGGTATGTATTTGCTCTTGACTAAAAAAGGCCCTTTGTTTTTAGCCGATACAACAGTAAATATTAATCCGAATGCAGAGGAGTTAGCAGACATTGCTTTACTAGTGGCTAAAGAAGTACGCAATTTTAATATGGAACCAAGAATTGCCATGTTAAGTTATTCCAACTTTGGAAGTAGCGATACGCCAGAAGCGCAAATGGTAGCAGAAGCTACAAGAATTATTAAGCAAAAAAATCCTTCTTTAATAGTGGATGGAGAAATGCAAGGTATGATGGCATTTAATAAAGAAATTTTAAAAGAAAATTATCCATTCAGTGATTTAGTAGATGCGCAAGTGAATGTACTTATCTTCCCAAATTTAACTTCTGGAAATATTGCTTATCATTTATTAAAAGAAATAGGTGGTGTAGATATTATTGGTCCAATCTTACTTGGTTTGAAAAAACCTGTAAATGTGCTTCAGTTAGGCTCTGGGGTGAGAAATATCATAAATATGGCCACTGTAGCTGTGGTAGATGCGCAGTTAAAAACTAGGGTAGACACGAACTTAGAAGTACAAAGAGTAAGTTGGTGGAAGCGTATGAAAAAGAGAAATAAATAGGTTATTTTTGTGGCATGAATATTTTCACTCATTTCGGTTATTATCTTTTGATGTTGAAGGGGATGTTTACATCTGCCGAAAACAAAAAAATGTTTTGGAATGAGTATATCAAACAATGTATGGATATTGGTTTTGGATCCTTACCCATTGTTATTATTATCTCCTTTTTTTTAGGTGCGGTTATTACAGTACAAACAGCCGCTCAGTTTGTGAATCCTTTAATTCCTATTACGACAGTGGGTATTGTGGTAAGAGATAGTATGCTACTTGAATTTGCGCCCTCTTTTTTAAGTATTGTTTTAGCAGGAGTGGTTGGCTCTAAGATTGCAAGTGAATTAGGAAATATGCGCATTAGCGAGCAAATAGACGCACTTGAAATTATGGGTATCAATACCAAGAACTATTTAATACTTCCTAAAATACTGGCTTGCTTCACCATTGTACCTTTATTAGTAGGAGTGTCTGCTGTAATTGGCGTTTGGGGTGGCTATTTTGTAGGTGGGCTAACAGGTTCAGTAGCCCCAGAGGTTTTCATTATGGGTATTAGAAAAGGTTTCGAAACCAATTATGTTACCATTGCCTTTTATAAATCGTTTATTTTCTCGTTTATCATAAGCACTGTGCCTTGTTATTTTGGTTACAATGTAAAAGGGGGTGCATTAGAAATTGGTAAAGCTGGCACACAGTCGGTGGTGGTAAGTTGTATACTTATACTCATTGCCGATTATTTAGTAGCTGCCATTGCTATTTAAGTTAACTTAGTAGTACAAATTTATAGAATGAAAATAAGCTTTCATGGCGCTGCCAGAACCGTTACAGGATCCAAACATTTAGTGCAATTAGATAATGGCGAAAATTTTTTATTAGACTGCGGATTGTTTCAAGGAATGGGTAGAGATACCGATTCACTGAATGCAAGTTTTGGTTTTGATGCTACTAAAGTAAATTTTGTTATTTTATCACACGCACATATCGACCATTCTGGATTACTTCCTAAATTAGCTAAAGAAGGTTTTAAAGGAAATATTTATTGTACTCCAGCCACCAAGGCGCTTACAGAAATTTTATTGGAAGACTCTGCCATGATTCAAAGAGACGATGCTAAATATGGCAATAAGCGAAGAGCCAAGCAGGGCCTGCCTCCCATTGAGCCCTTGTATGATATGGATGATGTAAACATTGTATTACCTCTATTAACTATTGTTGAATATAATCAGCCCACCAAAATTTCTAATTCAGTAGAATTATTATTTACCGATGCTGGTCATATAATTGGAAGTGCGGCTGTAAGTTTAAAAATAAAAGAAGCGGGTGAAACTAAAACACTCACATTTAGTGGAGATGTAGGAAGATATCGCGATATGATATTACGATCACCCTCTACTTTCCCTCAAGCCGATACCATTATTATTGAAAGCACTTATGGCGATAAACTACACGATTTAATTCATACCACACCCGATGATATTTTACATTGGATTGAAAAAACCTGTGTAGAGCAAAAAGGAAATTTAATTATTCCTGCATTTAGTGTGGGTCGTACGCAAGAAATTTTATTTGAACTAAATCAGTTGTCCTTAGAAAAAAGGCTACCTCATATTCCAGTCTATGTAGATAGTCCTTTAAGTATTGAAGCTACCGATGTGGTAAAAATGTTCCCTAAATACTTCAATAAAAAAATTCAAAAAATATTAGAGGTAGATGACGACCCCTTTGATTTTGAGGGTCTTCGTTATATAAAATCGGTGGAAGAGAGTAAGGCATTGAATGAGGACTTGCATCCCAAGGTAATTATATCAGCCTCTGGTATGGCCGATGCGGGTAGGGTAAAGCATCATATTAAAAATAATATTAGCAATGCTAAGAATACAATTTTACTAGTTGGTTATTGCGAGCCGCATTCTTTAGGTGGAAGATTAATGAATGGTGCTAAGCTTGTTAAAATATATAGCGAAGAATATCCGGTCATTGCTACAGTGGGTTCTATTAGAAGTATGAGTGCACATGCCGATTACGAGGACCTTATGCAATTCTTAGGCTGCCAAAGCCCCGATTTAGTAAAGCAAATATTTGTAGTGCATGGTGAAGCCGAAGTGCAGGATCATTTTGCGGAAAGATTACGCAAAAAAGGGTTTAAAGATGTGATAGTGCCAGAAATGCACGAGACAGTGGAAATTGTATAATTAGCAGATTAATTATTAAAGCCCTAGAATAAGGTTTGGGGCATGAATATTTTATATTCCACTTTCTCGCATGGGTTCGTGCTTTGCTGAAAATTCTTAGCCACCGTATAGG
>JBEGKS010000183.1:0-5336 GCA_041183945.1 Bacteroidota bacterium
ATTCCTCTTGGAAAAATTGTAGATGTAGTAAGTAAAATAAATACAGGTGCTAAATACGATAGCAAGGCCTTCCAAAAATCGGTGGGCTTAAATGGAGTAGGTACCAAGGCTGTGAATGCACTCAGTGAAGATTTTTTAGTCACTGCATTTAGAGAAGGTAAACAAAGAACTGCCACTTTTAAAAAAGGTGTTTTGGTTAGCGAAACCAAAGAAACTAAAACAACGGAGGCAAATGGTACCCTGGTTGTGTTCACGCCCGATTCCACTATGTTCAAAAACTTCCATTATATACATGAGTATATAGATGGTCAATTATGTATGTAAGTAAAAATGGTTTATTAGACTTACTAGAAAGAAAAACAAATCCAGACGAACTTAGGTATCCCATTATACATTTAAAAGGAGATGATATTGAAGTAGCTATTTCGCACAACAACGATTACGGAGAAGATATTTTTTCTTTTGTAAATGGTCAATACACTACGCAAGGAGGAACGCATCAGCAAGCCTTTAGAGAAGCCTACATTAAAGTGATTCGTGATTTCTATAAAAAAGATTACGACGCTTCTGATATTAGAACCAGTATTGTAGCTGCTATTTCAGTAAGAGTACAAGAGCCTGTATTTGAAAGTCAGACCAAAACAAAATTAGGTTCTCAGAATGTAGCAGAAGGTGGGCCAAGCATGAAGAATTTTGTGACTGAATTTTTAGCTAAGGAATTAGATAATTTCTTGCATAGAAATACAGCTACTGCAGAAGCTCTTAAAAAAAGAATTGAACAAAACGAACACGAAAGAAAAGAATTAGCAGGCATAAAAAAATTAGCGAATGAAAGAGCTAAGAAAGCCAATTTGCATAATAAAAAATTAAGAGATTGTCGCGTGCATTTGAACGACGATTTGCCCACTAAGAATAAAGAGATGTTTATTTCTTTACAACAAGGGAGTACTTTATTTATTACCGAGGGCGACTCTGCAAGTGGAAGTATTACGAAGTCAAGAAATGTAGACACCCAAGCCGTATTTAGCTTAAGGGGTAAACCTTTGAACGCTTTTGGTTTAACTAAAAAAGTGGTATACGAAAACGAAGAATTTAATTTATTGCAACATGCTTTAAATATTGAAGAAGGTTTAGAAGGCCTGAGATATAATCAAATTGTCATTGCTACCGATGCTGATGTAGATGGTATGCACATACGTTTATTAATACTTACATTCTTCTTACAATTCTTTCCAGACTTAGTTAAAAAAGGCCATGTATTTGTTTTAGAAACACCCTTATTTAGAGTGCGTAATAAACAAAAGACCATTTATTGTTACGATGAAACGGAGAAGCAGGCAGCCATGAAAGAATTAGGCGCTAAACCAGAAATTACAAGGTTTAAAGGACTCGGAGAGATTAGTCCTGAAGAATTTGGCAAGTTTATTAATGCGGATATCAAATTAGATCCTGTTATTTTAGAACAAGGAGATCATATTCAGCATTTATTAGAATATTATATGGGTAAGAATACCCAAGAGAGACAGGATTTTATTATCAATAATTTAAAAGTAGAATTGGATAAAGCGCATGATACACTTAGTATTTAATACAGCAGATATGGCTTCTATTGAAGCCGCAATAGCCTTAGACGAATCATTGTCAGGAAGGGTCGTTGAAATAAAGGACGACTATGCCGTGGGCCCAATTCTTGACATTTATGAAACCGAAGGTTATCAGGCAAGACGCGATTGGTGGAAAACTGTTTTAGAGCATTCGCCTTATGAAGAGCAATTAGATATTGTAGATGATAAATTAACAGTGAATCAATTAGTCAATGCATTAGACCATGATGAAAATGAATTCATCTGGATTTGGATGGGACAAAATGCACACGATGTATGCGGTTATTATTGGTTAATGACACAGTTGAAACCTTATCAAGGTCGATTACAAGTTTTGTATTTAAATAACTTACCTTTTTTAAATGATAAAGGACAATTGTTTTATCCAACTCATTTAAGTGAAATACAACCTAAGGAATTCTTAAAAGCTAAAAAATTAGCCCGTCCTATAACTTTATCTGAATTTGAAATAGATCCAGATGAATGGAAAAAATTATGTCAAGAAAATGAAGGTGTTCGTTTTTTAGAGGGGGGCAAGAAATTAGTGAGTATGCCTATTAGCTTTTATGACAAAGACATTTTTTCTTTACTTACTAAAAATGCGCAAAAACTTCCTAGTGCCATAGCGCATATTATAAGTAAAATGAAAATTAAAACAGGAGATGCCTTTATTGTTTCAAGATTAAAGGCCATGGCTGAAATAGGAAAAATTGTTTTTGCGGGTAATTGGCAGAAAGGTTGGAAGGATATGGTAGTGCAAATGCCAGGAGGGTCATCGGTGGTAGTAGAAGATTAAATAAACTAGTAGAACAAGTCAGCGTAAATAAAAAAGAAAAACAATACATAGTTGTTTAAAATAATAAAATGAGTGTAAACGTTTCTAAAATAGATGTAAAAGCAATTGATGAGCGTGGGGCACTTCATTATTTTAACACCAATAGAACAGGTGAGTTTTTATTAGTGTATAGAAATGCGGGTACGATTAGTGGACAACATTATCATAAAGGGAAGTCGCCAGGTAAGAACCCAGAAGAAATGTTATTAGTACAAGGCTCTATACATATGGAATGGAAAAACTTGCTAACGGAAGAAAAAGGAAACCTCACCATAGAAGCGCCTTCTAGAGTGATTATTGAAGCCAATGTTTGGCATGAAGTAAAGGCGCTGACGGATATTATTTTTATTGAATTAAATAGTTTAGCAGAAGGTAGTGAAGATACTTACCGTCTCTAATGAAGATTAAATATGGCAAAAGAGAAAAATTTAAGTAGAGTTACAGAGAATGAATCGGGTGTACAGGGCCAATATAAAAATTGGTTCTTAGACTATGCATCTTATGTAATATTGGAGCGTGCGGTTCCAGCCATTGAAGATGGTTTAAAACCAGTACAGCGCAGAATTTTACATGCCATGAAGGAAATGGATGATGGCAGGTTTAATAAAGTAGCCAATATTATAGGTCAAAGTATGCAGTATCATCCGCATGGAGATGCAAGTATTGGAGATGCCTTGGTGAATATTGGTCAGAAAGATATGCTTGTGGAAACCCAAGGTAACTGGGGGGATGTAAGAACAGGAGATGATGCAGCTGCTGCTAGATATATTGAAGCACGTTTAAGCAAGTTTGCTTTAGAAGTTGCCTTTAATGGCAAGACTACCGATTGGGCTTTAAGTTATGATGGTCGAAAGCAAGAACCGGTTACACTTCCTATGAAATTTCCTTTGTTATTAGCACAAGGAGCCGATGGTATTGCCGTGGGTTTATCTACCAAAATTCTTCCCCATAATTTTATAGAATTGACGGATGCTGCTATTAAACATTTAAGAGGAAAGAAGTTTCAATTATTACCCGATTTTCAAACAGGGGGTATGATTGATGCTAGTAATTATAATGACGGAAGAAGAGGAAGTAAGGTAAGAGTAAGAGCACATATTGAAGAGTTTGATAAAAAGACATTACTTATTAAGGATGTTCCTTATGGTGTAACCACCACTCAATTAATGGAAAGTATTACCAAGGCTAATGACCAAGGTAAGATTAAAATTAAAAAAGTGACCGATGTAACAGCTGCAGAAGTAGAAATTCAAATTGATTTAGCAACGGGTATATCTCCAGACATAACCATTGACGCATTATATGCTTTCACCGATTGTGAAATAAGTTCAATTTTTAGGCGCCTCCGATTTACTGCGTCATTCAGTAGATCATACCAAGAGTTTATTGGAACTTGAATTAAAAATTCAATTAAAAGAATTAGAAGATAAATGGCATTTTACTAGTTTAGAAAAAATATTTTTTGAAGAGAAGATTTATAAAGAACTTGAAAAGAAGCATGCTAGCTGGGATAAAGTAATTGATGCCATTGATGAAGCTTTTCAACCTTTTAAAAAGAAGTTTAAAAAACCAATTGAGCGTACCGACTTATTAAAATTAACCGATAAGCCTGTAAGAAGAATTTATAAATTAGATATTGACGAATTAAATGCTCAAATTAAAACTATTGAGGAAGAAATTAGAGAAGTTAAAAATCATTTAGCCAATTTAGTGGATTATGCAGTGGCTTATTATGAAAACCTAACCAAGAAATATGGTAAGGGCAAAGAACGTAAGACAGAAATTAAAGAGTTCGATACCATACAAGTGAAGCAGGTGGCCATTGCCAATACTAAATTATACATTAATAGAGCAGAAGGTTTTGTGGGCACTAGCTTAAAGAAAGACGAATTCTTATGTGATTGCACCGACTATGATGATATTATTGCCTTCGCGAAGTCAGGGGTAATGAAAGTAGTGAAGGTTTCCGATAAAGTTTTTATTGGAAAAGATATTATACATGCAGCCGTCTTCCAGAAAAATGATGAGCGTACTACCTATAATATGGTGTATTCTGATGGTGCTTCTGGCATTACCTATTCAAAACGTTTTAATGTTACAGGTGTAACCCGTGATAAAGAATATTTCTTAGCCAAGAGCACGGAGAAATCGAAAGTGCATTATATGTCGGTGAATATGAATGGAGAAGCCGAGTCGGTGAAAGTTATATTAAGTCCTAATTGTTCAGCGCGTATAAAAGAGTTTGACTTTTTCTTTGATACACTAGAAGTGAAGGGAAGAAGTAGTGTAGGAAACCAGGTAACTAAGTATCCTGTAAAGGCCATTAAATTGAAAGAAGCGGGTAAAAGCACCTTAACGGGCCGTAAATTATGGTTTGATGATAAGTTTGGCCGTTTAAATACCGATGAGAAAGGAATTTATTTGGGTACCTTTGAAGACGAGAAACTACTTGTTATTACCAAGGATGGTAATTATGAAGTAACCGATACAGAACAAAGCCAAAGATTCGACCCAGAGAAAGTATTATTTATTGAAAAATTTGATCCTGCAAAAATTATTACAGCAGTGTATTTGGACAAAGACAAATTACAATTCAATATTAAACGCTTCCTCATTGAAACCACTACTTTAAAAACACCTTTCTCTTTTATTAAAGAAGGTGCTGGTAATTATGTAGAGGCCGTTTCCACTTTTGCTGAGCCTATATTGGCCGTTAATACGGGAAGAGGAACACAGGTTAGAAAGACTAAGTTTAAAGTGAGTAAGATGGTAGATGTGATGGGATGGAAGGCAATTGGAACCAAACTTGTAGATTTTTCTAAAACAGTAGAAATGGCTTGGGAAAATAAAGTAGTGATAAAGGATCCGAACGATACACAACCAGAATTGTTTTAAAT
>JBEGKS010000184.1:0-3719 GCA_041183945.1 Bacteroidota bacterium
ACATCGTCCCAGAAATGATTTTTTACATAATAGTAAGGATAGAGTGAATCTAGCTTTCCATTGATAGTAGGTATGGCTGGGGCTTCTGGGCGTTGCATTACATTTAAAAAGAAGCTAGTCATGGAACCCGGATAGGTATTTATTACAGTGGTTCTAGTTGCTTTTACTTCTTTATCCTTACTTAAATACAATTCTTTAAAGCTTGCAGAATCTTTGGCATTGGTTGCATTTTTGTATTTATTTTCAATGCTACTTAATTGCATTCCTAAATCATTTATTGATTTTGAGTAGGCTTTAAAAATATTATTTTCGGTAGAACCTATAATTTGAAATGTATTGATAGAAGCGGTGTCTGCGATAATTTTAAAATGTTGATTTTCGTCTATTAAAAAATCAAATAAAATGGAATACTTGGGAGATACCACAAAATAAATGCCTGGTGTTAATTTAGTTTTAGATTCAAAGACCCCTTCACTTTGAGCGTTTAATAAAGTAGAATCGGCTAAAACTCTATTTCTTCCATAATTGGTTCCTATATAAACTTTTGTATTTTGATAAGGCTTTAAAACTATTTGAATAGAATGGCCAAGAGGCTTAGCGCTGGTAGTGTTGTTAGCCTTACTATTTTGTGCTAATAACCCATTATGTATAAGAAGGCTGGCCATTAATGCAAATACTATTTTTCTCATTGGATTGCTTGTTTTATTTCTTTTAAAAAGCCAAGTAAAAATAACAATATATACCTTAAATATAATGCCTGGGTAGTACCTTTGTTTCCGTGAGAAAATTTAAACAAGCCCCTTTATTAGAAAAGGTATTAATTGAAGATTATGCTGCTGAAGGCAAGGCACTCGCTAGAGTGGATGGCAAAGTGATATTTGTAGAAGGTGCCGTACCGGGTGATCTGGTAGATATTCAACTACAAAAAAACAAAGCCGATTGGGCAGAAGGTTTTGTAAAGCATTTCCACTTTTATTCAAGTATTAGAGTTACTCCTTTTTGTAGTCATTTTGGAGTATGCGGTGGTTGTCAATGGCAGATGCTTCCTTATGAACAACAATTAACCTATAAGCATAAACAAGTGGTAGACAATTTAACAAGAATTGCAAAAGTGCCACTGCCTCCAATTCCCCCTATTATGGGTGCTGAACAAACCCAAGGGTATAGAAATAAAGTAGAATATACATTTGCTACTGAAAAGTTTATTCCTTTTACAGAGTTTAAAGCCATGAAGGCAGCAGCTGAAAATGGCGATACCACTGTGCTTGAAAAAGCACCAGGGGTGGCAGGTTTTCATGCCAGAGGTTTTTTTGAAAAAGTAGTGGAAGTAGATAAATGTTATTTACAAGAAGAACCTACCAACGACTTAAGAAAAGCAGTGGTGGATTTCGCGATAGCCAACGAAATGCCTTTTTATAATATTAAAGAACATAGAGGTTGGGTGCGTAATATGTTTATTCGCAACACCACTAAAGGAGAGTGGATGGTGAATTTAATTTTGGGCTATGAAGACAAAGAAAAACGCGAAGCATTATTTAATATATTATTAGATCGCTTCCCGCAAATAACTACTTTATTATATACTATTAATGCTAAGCGCAATGATAGCATGCAGGACCTCCTACCTCAAGTATATTCAGGCAGCGGCTATATTACAGAGTACTTAGAAGACTTCCAATTTAAAATAAGTCCTAAATCTTTTTTTCAAACCAATTCAAAGCAAGCAGAAAAGCTATATCAAGTCACACGCGATTTCGCAGAACTAACTGGTAAAGAAATAGTCTATGATTTATACTGTGGTACAGGAAGTATTGGAATTTTTTGCCGTAAAAACGCTAAAAAAATTATTGGTGTAGAAGTAGTAGAAGAGGCGATAGAAGATGCTAAAATAAATGCAAGTCTAAATAATTTAACAGACACTGCTTTTTTTGCAGGAGATGTAATTAAAATATGCGACGATGCTTTTTTTGAAACACATGGCAAGCCCGATGTAATTATTACCGACCCTCCAAGAGCGGGTATGCACGAGAAGCTAGTACACAAATTACTAGCTATGGAAGCGCCCATTATAGTGTATGTAAGTTGTAACCCCGCTACTCAAGCAAGAGACTTATCTTTATTAAATGAAAAGTATACGGTTACTAAAATTCAACCAGTGGATATGTTTCCGCATACACTTCATATTGAAAACGTAGTACAACTCAAAAGAAAAGACTTACTATAATATTATACGCAAATCATAAAGCATGACGCAGTTTAGGCCCACCCGTTTCGAAGTTCTTCCTACGATTATAAAAAACTTATTAATTATTAATGGTTTAGTTTTTTTAGCACAAAATACTTTTGCGGGTCCTACTAGTAGTTTTTCCTTTGAAGATTATTTTGCTTTACATGCCTGGCAAAGCGATTTATACAAGCCTTGGCAATTAATTACTCATATGTTCTTGCATGGCGACTTTAGCCATATACTAGGCAATATGTTTGCCTTATGGATGTTTGGATCCATACTTGAAAATGTTTGGGGCCCTAAAAGGTTTTTACTTTTTTATATGTTATGTGGAGTAGGTGCAGCGGTAATACATTTAGCTATTCTATCTTATCAATTACTGCCTCTAGCAACAGAATATGAACGCTTATTATTACTTAGTAAAACAAATGCATCGGGTTTTACGGAAGCTGTCTATAATTATTCTGCTAAACATCATATTCCGCTTACACAAATACTTGCTGAAAATAAAGTGAGTCTATCCACTCCTGGTTTAGCGCCACAACTGATGGACTTAATCACTACCTATTATAATAAAACAATGAGTACCGCTACTTTAGGTGCTAGTGGTGCGGTCTTTGGTATTTTAATTGCCTTTGTTTATTTATTTCCAAACACCTATATCTATATTTATTTTTTATTCCCTGTTAAAGCCAAATGGTTAGGTATTGCCTATTTTGCTTTTGAATTATATAAAGGCATAGAAAATTCAGCGGGAGACAATGTAGCAAGATGGGCCCATGTAGGAGGCGCCCTCATTGGTTTTATATTGGTGTATATTTGGAAAAAGAAAGGACCCGCTTACTAATGCAAAACGAAACAAATCAAAAGCCAAGTATTGGCGCCGACAATAATGCTTTAATTGCTTTACTCTCTATTAATTTAGTTGTATATGCACTTATTGGATTTTTAAAAGTGGTTTATTATTTAAACAGCTATCCCTTAGAACAGTTTTATACTCAAATAATGGAGCCTAGTATTTTACATCCATCGGCCATGGAACTATTGCATCAGCCCTGGACCTTATTCACTTATTACTGGGTGCATGATGGTTTTTGGGTTTTACTCACCAATATGATTTGGTTAACGGCATTTGGCGTTTTATTACAAGAGCAGTCTGCTAATAAACATATTTTCCCTATATATTTTTATGCAGGAATCTTTGCTGGGCTTGCTTATATTTTATTGGGAGCAGAACTGCCCATCATGGGTGCGCAAGTGGGTGTGATGGCTATGGCCATTGCTACGGTAACATTGTCCCATTGCTACGGTAACATTGTCTCCAAGGTATCGACTACTTAAAAATATAGGAAAGGGTATTCCAGTATGGATACTAGCCATGGTTTTTCTTATTATACAAGCTTTAACTTTACAAGAAGCAAGCCTTGCTTTAATAATAAGTTATTTAGCTGCGGCTACCACAGGCCTTCTGTATGTAATGTTATTAAATAAA
>JBEGKS010000185.1:0-3516 GCA_041183945.1 Bacteroidota bacterium
TGCTGCAAAATCCATTGCTAAAATATACATATATTATAATTGTATTAAAGAGGCTGCAAAGTTACGCGCCTCTCCATCGGTTTCAAAATAATCTTCCAAACTAGGTGTTGCGATATAGTTAATTTTTTCTAAAGTTTTTTCAATGAGCTCTGTCATCTCTAAAAATCCAATTCTATTTCTTAAAAAAGCATAGACAGCAATTTCATTTGCTGCATTTAAAACACAGGGCGTATTGCCACCTTTTTCCATCGCTTCTTTCGCTAAATGTAAATTTCTAAATGTTCTTGTATCGGGTTCGTCAAAACTTAATTGATTCGGTTTATCAAAAGTATACCTTGGAAAATTGTTTTTTAATCTTTGTGGAAATGCCATGGCATATTGAATAGGCAATTTCATATCGGGTAGTCCCATTTGTGCTTTAATACTTCCATCTTCAAACTGCACCATACTATGAATAATACTTTGAGAATGCACGACTACCTTAATTTGATTCGGTGCTAAATTAAATAACCATCTTGCTTCAATCATCTCCAGCCCTTTATTCATAAGGGTTGCAGAGTCTATAGATATTTTAGCTCCCATGGACCAATTCGGATGTTGCAAGGCATGATCACGTTTCACATTCACTAAGAAATTAGGTTTCTTGCCTAAGAAAGGACCACCGCTAGCTGTTAAAATTATTTTTTCAATAGGATTGTTTTGCTCTCCTACTAAGCATTGAAAAATAGCAGAGTGCTCACTATCCACTGGAATAATAGCTGCTCTATTTTCTTTTGCTTTGCGCATCACTATATCTCCAGCTACTACTAAAGTTTCTTTATTCGCAAGACCAACGGCCTTTCCATTTTCAACAGCCGTTAGAGTTGGTTTTAAACCTGCAAAGCCTACAATACCTGCCATCATAAAATCATAACAATCCATGGCAGCTACTTGCTCTAATGCTTCCTCTCCTGCAAAAACTTTTATGGGTTTGCCTTCTAATGCTTTTTTAACAGTGGCATATTTTGTAACATCTACTATCACCACCATATTAGGTTGGAATAGTAATGCTTGCTCAATTAATAAAGACTCGTTGGAATGGGCTGTTAATATTTCAGCTACAAATAATTCAGGATGTGCAGCAATTACCTCAAGGGTTTGTTTCCCTATCGACCCTGTTGATCCGAAAATGGCAATTCTTTTTTGACTCATCCAATTGTTTTCTTAGAAATTAAAATTAAGCTATTATTTTTTTATGGCGCAATATATTGCATTAACGCACTAGCAACAACCCTATCATTACTTAAACGGGGCACTTTGTTTTGACCCCCCAATTTTCCCTGCGCTCTCATATAATCAATAAAGGCATTTTTTTGCATTGTTTTAATTTGCAAAGGTGCTAAAATAGACCCTGCCATTAAATCCTCGTAATAAACATTCTTAGAACAAAGTGCTTCGTTCAAACGCTTACTAAATAAAGCCATATCTGCGGGCTTCTTTTCAAATTCAATAAACCACTCATGATAACTTTTCCCTTCCCCTTGTTGTATAAAAGGAGCCACTGTAAATTCTACCACCGACACATCCATATTTTTAGCTACTTCCAATAATGCTTGCTCTACTTCTTCTCCAATGACGTGTTCTCCAAAGGCCGATATAAAATGTTTTACTCTTCCTGTAACAATCACTCTATAGGGGTCAATACTTACAAACTTAATCGTGTCTCCTAAATGATAACCCCATAAACCTGCATTACTATTAATGATTAAGGCATATTGCTCCCCAAGCTTCACCTCTGCGAGTGAAATTCTTTCAGGCATTTCATCATGCACATTTGCAAGTGGAATGAACTCATAAAAAATACCGCTATTAGTATTTAATAATAATCCTGGTTCTGTTCTTGTATCTTGATAAGCAAAGAAGCCTTCGCTTGCTGGAAATAATTCAATTGTATCTATTTCTTTTCCGATGGTATCAAATAGTTTTGCTTTATAAGGTTCGAAATTCACACCCCCTTGCACTAATACTTGAAGGTTAGGAAAAATTTCAATAACAGGCTTCCCCGTCAATTCAACTATTCTATCAAAATACATTTGCACCCAAGGTGGAATGCCTCCAATTAATGTCAAGTCATTGCCCACTGTTTCAGCAACTATTTTATCTAGTTTTTCTTCCCACTCTTCTATACAATTGGTTTCAAAACTAGGTAGTTGGTTTCCTCTTAAATATTGAGGTATATGATGATTTACAATACCACTTAATCTTCCTGTGGGAATACCGCCCACTCGTTCTAGTTCGGGGGAACCACTTAGAAATATCATTTTACCGCCTGCAAAACGGGTATTTCCCGATACAGACATATAGGCAAGTATGGCATTTCTGGCCCCATTTATATGATTACCAATTGAATCCTTGGTTATAGGAATGTATTTTACCCCGCTAGTGGTGCCACTTGTTTTGGCAAAATAGATAGGTCGGCCCTTCCAAAGCACATTTTGAGTTCCTTTTTTAATTTGGTCGATATAGGGTATAAACTGCTCGTAGTCTCTTAAAGGCACTGCTTTTTGGAAGCTTGGGTAGTCGCTAACTTGGTCAAAATGGTGTTCTTTGCCAAAAAGGGTGGTTTTCCCTACCTTAATTAATTGATTTAGAATGTCTTGTTGATCTTTAAGGGCGGTTTTACGATCCTTTTGTATTTGACGATGAATGACACCTGCAAAGGGTTTGGCCAATAAAGATTTGACATTAATCATATTCGGATACGTTATAATAGATAGATCGAGGCGAAATTAGGTACTAATTTAGTTATTGTCAAATCACTTTAGTCCTTAAAAATCAGATAAATGTGGGTTTTTAAGGCAATTTGGAGGCCCTATTATATTTTTTGAGAATTAATTGCAAATTGGGATAAAAATAATTACCTTTGCCGTCCTAATTTTGGACATTATGTTAGCAGTAGTTAAAATCGCAGGACAACAATTCAAAGTACAAGCAGGAGATAGCTTGTATGTACCTCACCTGCAAGGTAAAACCGGAGACAAAGTTGAATTCAACGATGTTTTATTTGTCGATAATAATGGAAGCATCTCTTTTACGAGCAAGGTAAAAGTGAAGGCTGAAATTTTAAACGACTTAGTACAAGGTGATAAAGTTATCGCCTTTAAAATGAAAAGACGTAAAGGTTTCCGCAAGAAACATGGTCACAGAACACATTACACACAAATTAAAATCGAGAACATCGCTTAATCCAGCTTAGGCAGGACTAAAGAAGATATATCCATTATTAATAAAAGGCTAGAAAAAAGAATATACTATGGCACACAAAAAAGGGGAAGGTTCCGTAAAAAACGGCCGTGATTCCCAAAGCAAACGTTTAGGTGTTAAGATTTATGGTGGTCAACCAGCATTGTCTGGCAACATCATTATACGCCAAAGAGGTACTGTATACCATCCTGGTAAACACGTTGGAGTTGGCTCTGACTTTACATTATTCGCACTTTCTAACGGAATTGTGGAGTTTAAAAAAGGCAGAAATAA
>JBEGKS010000186.1:0-4398 GCA_041183945.1 Bacteroidota bacterium
CCAAATTTCTTGACGCAGTTTTCTATTGGCACTGTATTGCAAGAAGGGCATCACGCTTGAATTGGCTAAAGTAAACACCCAACTTCCTGATTTTCCTTTGGATTTAGCATCAGCTGCTGCCGCATCAATAACACTTTGAGGAAGTCCTGCTAATTCTTTTTGATCCGTAATGACCAATTGGTATTTATTGGTCTCCGCCAAAATGTTTTGGCCGTATTTCAAACTCAATAAAGACAAATCTCCATTAATTTTTCGAAGTATTTCTTTCTCTGAAGGAGACAAATTAGCGCCAGAACGAACAAAATCTTTATTTTTTGTTCCAAAGGGCTTTCACTCTTGCAAACAATTTCTCATTCAAATAGATGTTATCTCGGTGTGCTGATAAATTAGGAGAAACTTCTTTGGCGATGGTTTGAATTTCTTTGTTGGTATGAGCCGAATTCAAATTAGAGAATACGGTGTTGACATTTGATAATAACTCTCCCGCATTTTCCATTGCCAGAATAGTATTCTCAAAAGTAGGCTCGGCTGTATTATTAGCAATCGCATCAATCTCAGCTGCATTTCTTTTAATACCTTCTAAAATAGCGGGTTTAAAATGTTCGTTCTTAATTTGATCAAAAGGCGGGACATTAAACGGAGTGTTATAGGGCTGAAAAAATGGATTCATAGTGGTCATTTCTTGTGCATTTGCGGTTAGCATACTTCCTATGACTAGACAAACAAATAAAGTTTTTTGTATCATAAATTGGAGAATTAAAAAAGTAAATTTAATCAAATACTACAAACAATTACTTATAAAATGAAAAGAGAATAAAATAAAAATAATTACTTTAGCCAAAGTCATTATAACCCAATTCGATATGAAAAAGTTGCTATTACCTTACCATTTGTTTTATTGTGTGCTTTAATTACATCTGCGCAAGAATTCAAAAACTACGGAACACCATTAAATAGTGGAGATAAAAACTTTACTGCTCCGATGTTCAATTCTTTAAATCAAGTTTCAGAATATAGAAAAGGATATTTAAATGATAGGAAAATAGATGGTAGCCCTTATATAATTGAAGCTTTTACCCCTTCAGAAATCGTGGGTATACAACATACTTTCAACATGAGATACAATGCCTATGCGGATGAAATTGAAGTAGAAAAAAGTGCAAATGAAATTTATGCTTTGAAAAAAGAAAGTGAATTCAATACCATTCTAATAAATCGCGGAGCATATAAATTACGCTTAGTCAATTATTGGGGTACTTCTAAAAAAGAAAGCAATGGTTATCTTGTTGAAATTGCTTCTGGAAATGAAATCACCTTATTTAGAAGAGATAAAATTGAACTACTACCAGGTAAAGAAGCCATGACTTCATTTGAAATAACAACACAACCTAAATTAATTCGGATGAAGGCACGTTATTTTATTGGCATCAAGAATAATCCAATTATAGCTTTTCCTGAAAATAAAAAACAATTAATCAATAGCTTCCCGAATTTTAAAGATCAAATAACAAATTTCATTAAATCGAACGATTTGGATTTTGATAATGAAACCGATCTTAGCAAAATTGCCTTATTCCTGGGTACATTGTAAAATAAAAAAAGCTTCTCAATTGAGAAGCTTTTTTTGTGCGGATAATAGGACTCGAACCTACACGCCTTGCGGCACCAGATCCTAAGTCTGGCATGTCTACCAATTTCACCATATCCGCGTAATTGTGGGTGCAAATATACACATAAGTTCTAATTTTCAAAGCAAATTAAACAAAAATATTTCACTCCTTTTTTGTACTTTTGAGGGTGTAATCTGAAATCTATTTATGGAAAATATTGCGTCTTACGTTCAGAAAAATAAAGAGCGTTTCATCAACGAATTAATTGAATTATTAAGAATTCCATCAGTAAGTGCCGATACTGCTTACGCTCAAGATGTCTTTGACACCGCCGATGCCGTAAAAGCAAGCTTAGAAAAAGCGGGCTGTGATCTAGTTGAAATTTGCGATACTCCAGGATACCCGATTGTCTATGGCGAAAAAATAATCGATCCTAATTTACCTACCGTATTAGTGTATGGTCATTATGATGTTCAACCCGCTGATCCTCTCGATTTATGGGATTCTCCTCCTTTTGAGCCTGTTATCAGACAAACAGATATTCATCCCGAGGGAGCTGTCTTCGCAAGGGGTTCTTGCGATGACAAAGGTCAGGTTTATATGCACATTAAAGCTTTCGAAGCTATGATGGCCTGTGGTGAATTACCTTGTAATGTGAAATTTATGATTGAAGGGGAAGAGGAGGTAGGTTCTGCTAATCTTTCTTCTTTTTTAGAAAATAATAAATCAAAACTTTCTGCAGATGTCATTCTGATTTCTGATACTTCTTTAATTGCCAATGACATACCAAGTATAACGGTTGGTCTTAGAGGTTTAAGTTATGTTGAGGTAGCTGTGGTTGGCCCCAATAGAGATCTTCACTCTGGAGTTTATGGCGGGGCTGTTGGAAATCCAATCAATATTCTGACTAAAATGATTGCCTCAATGCATGATGATAATAATCATGTGACTATCCCAGGTTTTTATGAAGCTGTCCTGCCTGTGTCTTTAAAAGATAGACAGAAAATGAATGAGGCTCCTTTTTCATTAGAAGACTATCAAGCCGATTTAAAAATTGATTCAGTACACGGTGAAGCTGGATACACGGTGTTAGAGAGAACTTCCATAAGACCTACGCTCGATGTTAATGGTATCTGGGGTGGATATATTGGTGAAGGCGCTAAAACGGTTCTACCATCTAAGGCTTTCGCTAAAATTAGTATGCGCCTCGTTCCTAATCAAGATCCTGATTCTATCACTGAACTTTTTAAAAATTATTTTGAGAGTATAGCTCCTCCAGCTGTAAAGGTTACCGTTACGCCTCATCATGGTGGTCATCCAGTAGTTACTCCAACTGATACGCCTGAGTATAAAGCCGCTCAATTAGCCATGAAACATACCTTTGGAAAAGATCCAATTCCACAAAGAGGGGGAGGCAGTATTCCTATCGTTGCCCTATTTGAAAAAGAGCTGGGTATAAAATCTGTACTCATGGGGTTTGGTTTGGATAGTGATGATATACACTCACCCAACGAACATTATGGCCTATTTAACTACATGAAAGGTATGGAAACCATTCCCTATTATTTTAAATATTATGCTGAATTGAAAAAATAAGCTAATGGCCGTATATTATTTTATGGTTGAAAGGTAACTAATAAATAATATACGGCTAACCCAATGTAATTTCCTAAGGCATACCCTAAGAGTCCAGCCAATATTCCGGGCATCATCAAATATTTATTTTTGATTACGGTGGCTATTTGTGTTACAAAAGGAGGACCGTAAATTGCAGCAGTAGAGCTTATTAAAAAAGTATCTCTGTCAATTCCAAAAAGTTTACTAAGTATCAGGTGTAAGCCAATACTGCTATACATGCTTACAGCTGTAATGATAAAAAGAAGATTGCTTCCACGGGTAATATCTGACCATTTCCCTTGAATGCTAAGTGATAACGCAAAAACTAATAATAGATATTCTCCCAATGTAAATGAGATGGCAGATCTTTTGGCGATAAATTTAAAAAAGGAGAAAACGATACTAATACCCGTGATAAAAAATAAAATAATGGCTGTATTTTCTAAAAGATTGCCTGCATAAAGTAATCCCAGGAGTATTGCCAACCAAGCCACTGTAAAAAATATAAGGATAAAATAATCCCAACGCTCCATTTTTGGCGGGGTGGAAGTGGAAAATTCTTCATCATGGTTAACCGGCTTTTTGAAGCTGGGAAGAATATAAGACGTTATAACGGGTACAATACTAGTGAGCAAAACCAAATAACTTCCCCCAACCAGGGCGTCTGCGGCCGTTAATTGAACAGTTAGTTTTGGGTCTCCCTTCAATGCAAAACCTATGGCCTGCATGTTTGGTGTTCCACCTATGTATAATCCCGTTAACATAGACCCTACCTGTGCAAATGATGCAGTATCATTTTTAAACCACCATGCTACAGTAAAACAGGAAATAGCCGAACTTACGGAAGCAAAGAAAAAAGATAGCCCCAAACGCTTGTATCCACTTAATTGCTTGATTGAACTGCTCCCATAAAGTAACAAGGGGATAGCCACCAATATTGATATTTGGCTAATCCATGAGGCAACATTAAAAAACAAATTATCCCTCTCCTTATTTATTATACTTAGTAAAATACCTGCAGCATAGCATAATACAATTGGGCTAAAAAAATCAGATAATGGAATTTTATGCTTGAATCTTTGAATTATTAAAGGAATTCCAAAAATTAAAGCACTGAATATAACGAATAACATGACCGTGTTATTTATTCAACATAGAGAACCAGGCCTTT
>JBEGKS010000187.1:0-3510 GCA_041183945.1 Bacteroidota bacterium
GTTCTTAGGGCTGCATAACTATCTTGAATGGACTGGCCCAGTTTTACATTCCCTAAATCAACAATAGTCACCTGGGTATGCCAATAATAAAGAGAATACAAGGCAGCTCTTACTGCATTGGCAGCTTCATGCCCGTTCAAGGCATAACCTCCGCCCCTACATTCCCCTGCCCCAATGAGTACCATATCGGCCTGGCTAATATCTGGAAGGCTGCCTTCATTCGCCTTGATATGCTTACCTAATTGAGTATCTCGATAGCCTTCGTCTTTAGAGAGAAGGTCCAAATTAATAGGTTCTAAATAATCTAGGATAGAGTTCAATGACATGCGTGAATGTTAACTACTAACATAACGAAGAAAGGAGCAAAAGATTGCATTCCAAAGGGACTAATCTAGGAATTTATAGCCTAAACCTCTAATAGATATGAAATGGACAGGCGATTTAGGATCTTGTTCAAAATATTTACGAAAACTGAGAATAAAATTATCAATGGTTCTAGTGGTAGGATACACTTGATAACCCCAAACCGATTGTAAAATTCTTTCCCTAGTAACCACTGTATTTTTATTTTCTATGAGAAGTTGAAGTAGCATGGACTCTTTTTTGGTCAAAGTAATTTTCTCCCCTTTATTACTAGTAGCTTCCAATAATTTAAAATTAAGTGTATGGCCCGCAAAACTATATTCATCTATAGCATAAGATTGCTTGGCGGTATTTGTTTTCTGAATGAGTTTAGCAACGCGTAACAATAACTCTTCTAAATTAAAGGGCTTAGTTAAATAATCATCTGCTCCTAATTTTAAACCCTGCACTCTATTGGCACTTGTATTTTTAGCGCTCAAAATTAAAATGGGTGTTTCAATATTATGCAGTCTCACCGTTTCTGTAATAGCAAACCCGTCCAAACTTGGCAGCATAATATCTAAAATAATTAAATCAAAATGCGCCGATTGAATTTGTTTTAAAGCATGTGCGCCATCATAAGAAGAACTCACACTATACCCCTCCAACTCTAAATTCAATTTTAGGGTGTCGTGTAAATTTTCTTCATCTTCTACTAATAAAATTTCAAATTTTTTCATGTACTTAAATAAAAAAAGTGACGGTGAAAATACTTCCAGTAGGTGTATTGTTAGTCAACTGAATCTGCGCGTTATGAAATGTAGCAATTTTTTTACAAAGGTAAAGTCCTAGACCGCTACCTTTAGTAGTTCTAGTGCTTTCTGAACCTAAGCGATAAAATTTTTCAAATACTTTATTTTTAGCAGCATCTGCAATGCCAGGCCCTTGGTCCTTAACAATAAGCTGTACAGTGTTTTGATGGGTTTGCAATTGAATATAAATAGGCTCCGTAATGGGTGCATACTTATTCGCATTGTCCATTAAATTATTAATAAGCAATTGTATCAACAAAGGTTCTCCTTGAATTTCCATAGCGTCCTCCACCATCGTATTACAAACTCTAGAAGGGTACCTTTCTTGAAATGACTTAATAGTTTGTCTCACTAGTTCAGATAGATTCACTAATTGCTTATCGGCCTCATACTTTCCCATATCTAATTGAGAAGTCAATAAAATATTTGTACTTAAATCATCTAATCTTTTGGTTTCCTTTAAAGTGGCTTCTAATAATTTTAATTGTTGGGTAGCATCTAAGTCTCTTTTTAAAAGGGTCTCTATGTTTAAATGGGAGATGGCAATAGGTGTTTTTAATTCATGGGTAACCGCCATCATAAAATTTTGTTGTTGGTCGGCATAACGTAATTGTTTCATTAAAGAACGATACACATAAATAGCCCCTAATAAGAATAAAAGTAAAATGGTTACACCTTCCCCAATGAATTGTTTTGTTTTTCTTAATTGAAAATCTTGAATGGCCTGGGTCTTCGCTGATAAGGAAGGATCACTTAACTGAATAGATTGAAATTTAATAGCCGCAATTTCATTATTTTGCTTTTCTAAGGAAACATACCACCAAATAAAGGCTGCAATCATGTAAGTCAGAAAAACCCAATAAATAAGACTTACTAATTTTAATTTATTGAGTTTTATCAATTTCCAATTCATGGTTTAACTTTTTCTACTCGAATACCTGTAGATAAAATATTCTCTAAGGGGTCTTCTCTCATGGTATGCTGTATGCTTATTTCATTAATCCCCATGGTTAAATGAATGGGCGTGGTGGTCATTGGAATTCTTTGATCATAAATATCATCCATACCTGCGCCTAACCAACCCTTGGCATCATCGGCTAAGTTTAAATTCACTACCTGCTTAGTCGTAATATTCTTAGGGCTTTTAATACTAAGGTCTAGCCAAATGTTTTTATAATGATAGGCATTGTGGTGTCTGATGACAAAAAATATTTTATAAGTGGCCGCTGTATCCATAACATTAAACTGATACTTAGTAGCTTGTTTTGAAGGCCAGTTATGATTGGGATAAATGGTGCTTTGTTCAAAAAGCTGTTTGGTCTCGCATGCAGACAAAACAAAAAACATACTTAGTAAAATAAAAGCTATTTTATTTTTCAATAAACCCATCTTATAAAACGTTTAATATTTGTTCTTTCGCTTTCTCTAATTCATCTTTCATTAAAATCACCGACTTTTGAATTTCCATATCATTGGCTTTAGAACCAGTGGTATTAATCTCTCTGCCCATTTCTTGTAAAATAAAAGAAAGCTTTTTCCCTTTGGAAGGCTCTGCTTCTTTTAAAACAGTTTTGAAATAAGTACAATGATTATTCAATCTTACTTTCTCTTCTGAAATATCAATTTTCTCAATATAATAGATAAGCTCTTGCTCTAATCTGTTATTATCATATTTATCAGGTCCCACGTTTTGTTCTAACAATTTAACTAAGCCCTCTTTTATCTTCACTCTTCTATTGGGTTCAAACTTTTCAATATGGGATTGATGCGCTTCAATAGCTGCCACACGCTCGAGTAAATCTTTTTCTACAGACTTGCCTTCTTCTAAACGATGTTGCATTAAAGCTTTAATAGCCTCTTGCAATAAATCTTGAATTTGCTTCCACTCCTCTTCAGTCAATACTTCACTACTAGAAGAAACCACATCGGGCATTTTCAATAAAGTGCTTAATATATTTTCTTTAGGAATACCTAATTCATCGGCTAGTTCTACAATGGGCTGATAATAAGATTTAGCCAATTCTTTATTAACCGTTACGGGCTTTGAAATACCATTGGACTTAATGGTGATAGTAGATTCTACACTTCCTCTTAATAATGTTTCATTTAACTTATTTCTTATCTCTACTTCATAAGGTTTTAACATGAAAGGAATATTCAAACGCAAATCAAATTGTTTGCCATTAAGCGATTTTACTTCTACTAAAATAGTCTTGTCTTTAAAAGTAGCTTCTGCACGACCATATCCCGTCATTGAATATAACATAATAATACCTGTTTAAATAGTGAATAAAGGTATTAAATTATAGGCAAGCAATCGCATTTTTTAAAAATCAATCCCTACCCCATTTTTCTT
>JBEGKS010000188.1:0-3508 GCA_041183945.1 Bacteroidota bacterium
ACAGCCGCATCGCTTTCCAACGGAAGACTAATTTTAAATGCAAGAAATCAACAAGGCGATAAAAGAAACAGAATTATAGCTATTAGTAATAATGGCGGAATGAATTGGGACACCACTTATTTCGATGAAAATTTACCCGACCCTGTTTGTCAAGGAAGCTTATTAAATATAGGAAGGTACAAAAACATAGAAATGCTTGCTTTTATAAATGCAGCAGATACTAAAAATAGAAATAATCTAACGCTTAGAATTACTAAAGATGAGGGCCTAAGCTGGTTTAAAAATATTGTCATTGACAAAACCGATGATGAAAAGCAAATCAGTGATTATACTGCTTATTCAGATTTAGTACTAATCAAAAAAAAGAAATTGGGTGTTTTATATGAAAAAGAAAACTATTCCAAAATAGTTTTTACTATTATTGACTGGAAAAAATAAAAAGATAAAAAAGCACTAACTTAGAAGTGTAAAGTATTTTTCAAATAGAATCCGTGTAATGAATAAATTCATTTTTTTATATTTAGTTTTTTCTCTTATTACTACTTCCCTTATTGCACAAGAAAAAAATACTGGTACAGAACTTGTTTTGTTAGGAACAGGCACGCCCTTTGCTAACCCCTCTACATCGGGCCCCTCATTGGCCATTGTAGTAAATAATGTTTCATATATAGTAGACTGCGGCCCTGGTGTGGTAAGACGCGCAGAACAAGCCCACCAAAAAGGTATTAAAGCACTTGCTGCTGAAAATTTAAAAAAATTATTCATTACACATTTACATAGTGATCATACCACAGGGTATGCCGATATTATTTTTACCCCAGCTGTATTAGATAGAAATGCTCCTTTAGAAGTATATGGTCCATTGGGACTTAAAAATATGACTTCACATATTTTACAGGCCTATAGCGAGGATATAAACATTAGAATAAATGGTTTAGAAAAAGGCAATAAAAATGGATATAAAGTAAATGTACATGAAGTGGGCGCTGGTATTATATATAAAGACAGCAATATTATTGTGAAAGCATTTAAAGTGAAGCATGGCTCATGGAGATCGGCATTGGGCTTTAGATTTGAAACTGCAGATAAAACAATAGTTGTCTCAGGTGATTGTACTTATAGCGAAGAATTAATCAAGAATGCCAAAGATTGCGATATACTTGTTCATGAAGTTTATTCCGAAGAGGGTTTAAATAAAAGGGAACAAAGATGGAAGGACTACCATAGTACTTTTCACACTTCCACTTCTCAATTAGCAGCAATTGCTAATATAGTCAAACCCAAACTTTTGGTATTAACCCACCAACTTACTTTTGGGACCAGCTTAACCAGTCTTATGGAAGAGCTTACAACAAATTATAAGGGTACTGTGGTAAATGGTAATGATTTAGATATTTATTAGCCATAGTTGTATTCCATCATATTCCCCTACTTATTCACTTTCATAAAAAAAGTAATATTTTTATACAAGTTAAAAAAATAGCATAAATTTATGTACTCTTTAAAAGACCAATTGCTTCATTAAATATTTAAACCAAAAACAAACCAGATGAAAAAAATTCTTTATGCCTTAACGGCGGTTGTTTTATTAACTACAGCTTGTAGCACTCCTAAGACGGAGGAAAGTCAAGCAGGTGTGTACAAAATGGAAAAAGCGGTTACCAACGATGGTACTAAGGACACTGTTGAAAACAGCCCTAACCAATTCAAAATTTACACAGCTACACATTATGTATTTGCTAAATTAAACGGAGATTCTACTGTATCTTTTGGAGTAGGTTCTTACAAAAAAGAAGGCAATACTATTACTGAAACGAATGTGTATAGTGGCGGTGGAAGTGATTCAGCTGCTAACTTTACATTAAATATTACTAAAACTGAAACTGGATATGTTCAAGATATTGCAGCTTTAGTAATGAATGGGGTTACTTACAAATTAAATGAAACCTATTCTAAAGTAGCTGCTGGTGCGGCTTCTGAATTAGATGGTTTATGGAAATTATCTGCAAGAATGTCAATCTCTGGAACAGATACTACTGATGTTTTAGCTACATACAGTTCAGTACAATACAAAGTATTTCAAGATGGACATTTCATTTGGGTAAACAGATCAGCTACAGATTCTACTAAAACAGCTTTTCAAAATTCATTTGGATACGGAACATTTACTTTTGCAGATGGCGTTTCTACAGAGGTACCAAGTACATCTAGCTATGCTAGTATTGTAGGAATGACAATCAAAGTTAAAATTACTTTAACTGGTAAAAATGAATACACACAAGAAATTGTAGATGAAGCTGCTAAAACAACTTCTATCGAAAAATATACTCGTTTGTAATTTTATAAAAGAATAAAAAAAGCCCCTCGATATTTCGAGGGGCTTTTTTGTGCGATGAATTTTTTATTTATCGTTTCTTCTTCTTGCTTCTTCAGCGTCTTTGTAAATTCTAATCCAAGTTAAAGAGATATCAATAACCGCTAATAAAGGACCTAAGAATACCACCATGATAACCTCTAATCCTGGTGAATAACCAATAACCCCGTCAAGAGAAGTTAATTTCGATCTTTTAAATAATTTATACAAGCAGTATATAGCTGAAAGGATCCAAAGGAAAATGACAATATTTGTTAACATAGAATCTTGTTTTATTCTTTGCAAAGATAATACAATTAACCACTATAAGTTGAACAATAATTTTATTCAAAAATAATAGTTCCAAATTTTTTGTATTCGTGGAAGCTAAGACCAGTAGGCTTCCAGCTCCAATAGTGGCCCCCTTTATCATAGTCAATTCTATAAAAATTAGCGCGCCATTTTGTTCCAGCCTTGGGTGGTACATTTTCTAATGGACTTAATAATACATAGGGAATAAAAAATTCAGCAGTCCATCCTATGACTTTACCTGCTTGTTTATGAATGCTAGCAGCATGTCTTGTTCTTCTCTCTTTTTCATAATGCCAGGGTCTCCAACCTAAAAACTTTCCGTTGTAATTGGGCACTAGAATGGGTAATTCATAATTCCATGGCGATAATTCATATTCAAAATAGAGGACCGATTTTTCATCAGGCCAAAAAAAGGCTTCTACTACATCTTCATTATATAAATCGGCAAAATCTTCTTTCAGTGTTGAAGTAATAAGAGAATCCTCACATATATATAAACAATAAATGCCCGAGTCGGAATATAAAATTTTAAACTGGGTAGAATAATTTACTCCAGTGGTTGATTTTTTTTGAAGTTTGGTGAAGGAAGTGGTTTTCCATGCAGCAGCGTCCCCTAAGCCATTTAAAGAAAAATCTTTTGTTTTTTTTACAGTAATGGTGGAAACATCATCGGTTTGCGCCTTAACATTTGTCGCCAACACCATAGAAAAAACAAAAGATATCAATAAAGTTTTATTCCAACTAACCATACTATTTAATTAACATTGGAAACAATCTTCTTATTTCTGCTTCATTAGGTTGTGCACCATATTCACAAATTTCAAATGCTTCAGCATGTTTTGC
>JBEGKS010000189.1:0-6182 GCA_041183945.1 Bacteroidota bacterium
CTCTCTCATTTGTGTGTTTTTTCAATCACGGTGGGGAGAAATGTCATACCTGTTATACCAAAAAAGAATAAAATACTTGGGGTGTCTATTTTTCTAAGGGCATGGCTAACAGATAAAATGCCTTTTTCGTTATCAAGCTTTCCTTTATGAATTAATTCAGTAATTGTCCATATGAGACCCAAGCTCAATAACATTCCCATATATGGAGGTAAATGGGTGATTGTTTTAAATATTGGAACAAAAACTAAACAACTAATACCCACATAAAAAATCAGATTCCTTTCAAATGAATTTTTATTAAAGTTTAAATTATTTTCAACATTAGGTTTAAGTTCAATATTTCCTTTAACCATATAATTAATAATTAAAGTAGGAATAACCATACTAACTAAACTCGCTAAAAATGTTTGTTTTATAATATTCAATGGTGATATTTGACCTCCAATCCATAACATAGTTGTTGTCACATCTCCAATGGGGCTCCATGCCCCACCTGCATTAGAAGCTATAATGACTAAACCCAATAGTAACCACTTCGTTTTCTTATCTTCTATAAGTTTGTTTAATATAGAAATCATAACTATGGTAGTAGTTAAATTGTCTAATACAGCAGATAAGAAAAAGGTGATAACAGAGATAAGCCATATCAATTTCGTCTTATTGGTGGTTTTAATACTTTCCGTAATATTTTGAAAACCGTCGTGTGCGTCAATAATTTCTACAATAGTCATTGCGCCAAGTAAGAAAAATACAATTTCACTAATTGAACTTAAATGATGTGAAAGTTGCTCAATGATAATTTCTTTATTAGAGGCATTGGAGATTATTAAAGTCCAGCATAGCACAGCCGTTATTAAAGCGGTTGCTGACTTGTTTATTTTAATAGTATGTTCTAGGGTTATGGCTAAATAACCTAATACGAATACTATTATTAAGACTGTTATCATAAAATGCTAAAACTTGAGCTGAAAAGTAAACAATAAAGAGGATTCTAGAAACTATTTCATTTCTTAGCCTAAATATTTGTAAATCAATAATTTAGACTAAATTAGGGACTATTTCTTGTCTGATTTTGAGGGCATAAGGAGGGCATAAATTAATTTAACTAAACATTTATATCTTTAAATATGACAGATAAACAAATTATATTTCTTATTTTAATTATTTGGAGTATTCCCAGTACTTATTTTCGAAGTAAGTTTAGAAAAATTGTTTATCAAACCGATGATTGGAAAATAAATATAAAACCTTTATTCAAAAAAGAGATTATCGGTTTATTCAGCAATATGTACCCAGATAATAAAACTTACCTCAAAACTAGAAATTACTATCAAGTATATTTAGCTGTTTACCTTATTTTATTTATTATTTATAAGTTTATTTAATAGAAATATTATGAAGCAAACACTACTTAATTTATTATTTTCCCTTATCGCTTTTTCTATTGCCTATAGCATTGCGCTATTAACTGGACTAGCTTTAATACAAAAAGCAGTATTGATTGCCTTTCTTATTCAATGGATTATGTTTGTTCCTGCCTTTTATTTTCAAACAGAAAAGTTTTATGACCTAACGGGAAGTCTAACTTATATATCTATTGTAACTTATATAAGTATACAAAGTTATTATGCAATAAATGTTAATATAGGTAGTATATTATTAGCTTCTTGCATTATACTATGGGCAATTCGTTTAGGTAGTTTTTTGTTTACAAGAATTCATAAAGCTGGAGAAGATAAAAGGTTTAAACACATTAAACCCTCGCCATCAAGGTTCTTCATGACATGGACTTTGCAAGGGATGTGGGTTTCTATATGTTCAATGTGTGCCTTAACAGCTATTGCTAGCAAAAATGGGGTAATACAAAATGAGGTTTTTTATATGGGTATGCTAGTCTTTATTTTTGGTTTTATTCTAGAAATTATTGCAGACAGGCAAAAGTCTATATTCCGTAAAAATCCTGAAAATAAGGATCAATTTATTGCTCATGGGCTTTGGTATTATTCAAGACACCCAAACTATTTTGGTGAAATTACTTTATGGTTCGGTATTTCCATTATGTCTTTCTCCTCTTTATCAGCTTGGCAGTATATCACATTAATTTCTCCTTTATTTACATATTTCTTACTTGTTTATGTAAGTGGTGTGAGAATTTTAGAAATCTCAGGAATGGAGAAGTGGGGGCATTTAGAGAAATATCAAGAGTATGTACACACAACATCTTCCTTATTTCCATATTTTAAGTTGTCCAATAAGAAAAAATAAAAATTTTATGAAAAAATATATTTTCTATAGTTTGTCTTTTATTTTTTTGCTTTTTATTAGTTCGGTAACTGCGCAAAATAAATTGAATAAAATTGATGAAAAGTATAGACCTCAAATTCATTTTACTCCTGAGAAAAACTGGGTGAATGATCCCAATGGCATGGTCTATTATAAAGGGAAATATCATTTATTTTTTCAACATAGTCCAAACTCAACTGTTTGGAATGATATTAGCTGGGGCCATGCAGAAAGTAATGACCTAGTGCATTGGGATAGAAAACCAATTGCCATTTATGCTGATAGCCTAGGACTGATATTTTCTGGGAGTGCTGTAGTTGATAAAAATAACTCAAGTGGTCTTGGCAAAAATGGCATAACACCCCTTGTGGCAATGTATACCAGCCATGATATGCAAAAAGAGCTCATACCCCGCTTTATTCATGAAGTCCGTTTCAACACCATGTTGAAAGCCAAAGCCTTTCTTATAGCTTAGATGAAGGTAAAACATGGCTAAAGTATCATGCAAATCCAGTTTTAAAAAACCCTGGCGTTAGAGATTTCAGAGATCCAAAGATATTTTGGCATGAAGAATCTAAAAACTGGGTAGTATCCATTGCAGCGCATGATCAAATTAATTTTTATGCTTCTTCTGATTTAAAAAATTGGAAAAAATTAAGTGATTTTGGTAAATCAATTGGATCTCATGAGGGTGTTTGGGAATGTCCTGACTTATTTCCAATTGAATATGAAGGAAAAACATTTTGGGTTTTAATTGTTAATATAAATCCAGGAGGTCCAAATGGCGGTTCGGCTTCTCAATATTTTGTGGGTGATTTTAATGGGAAAGAATTCAAATGCGATTTCAAACAAACTAAATGGATTGATTATGGCCCTGATGAATATGCGGGTGTTACATGGTCTAATACCGGGAAAAGAAAAGTATTTATTGGATGGATGAGTAATTGGCAATATGCAAATATTGTTCCCACCGAAAAATTTAGAAATGCATTTACTATACCAAGAGACTTGGGTTTAAAGAAGATAAATGATGAATATTATCTTACTAGCTCACCCATTGCAGAATTGAAAAAAATAGAGAAAAAGTCATACAGTTTTAATAATCTAACAATTGAGCATTCAACCAATTTAACAAGTAAAATTGGATTAATGGATGTACCAAGCAAGTTTGACTTTGTGCTTTCTGATAAGAACGAATTTTCCATTGAGCTTCTTAATAATTTAAATGAAAAAGTAGTCATTGGGTATGATAAGCAAAAAAATATGTATTTTATTGATAGACGTAATTCAGGCAATATTAGCTTTCATAAAAATTTTGGTAGCATAAATTATGCTCCAAGGCTATCTTCATCAAATGAAATAACCTTATCCATTTATCTCGATTTAGCTTCCATAGAAGTGTTTGCAGATAACGGCTTGTCTGTTTTAACAATCGTTGTTTTCCCAAATGAAAAATTCTCTACAATCAATATTACAAGTGCAGAAAAAGGGATACTTAAGAATTTTACCTACACAGCTTTAAATTCCATTTGGTAATTATAAAACATGGCACTAAGTAACTACGAGAGAATTATACAATTATCGGATGAAGTTTTTTCAAGCCGCACCGATCCTGATCAGCTAAACGTTGACGAAAAAGTTATGGAGCACTTAGAGCTCATACATCCCGATACATTGTCTGAATATGATGATGGAAATGGTCCTGTTTGTTGGATTTTATGTATACCCACCACATTAGACTTAATGTCAAAGTTTATTGAACAAAAAATATCAGAGAGGGAGCTTTATGAATTAACACCACTGAATACTAAATATGAAGCCATTTATCTTTGTTCGGCTTTATTATTGGAAGAATTTCGGGGTAAAGGGATAGCCCAAAAGTTAGCCGTTCAAGCACTAGAAAATATAAAGACAGATCATCCCATAAAGGCTTTATTTTTCTGGGCTTTTAGTAAAGAGGGAGAAAAGCTAGCAGAAAAGTTATCAGGTCTAATGGGTTTGCCATTATATAGACGATAAGAAAAGAGTAATTTTGTAAAAATAACATCGACCCAATCTTAAAGTATATGGAAAGAATAGACATAGATAGAATTATTGAAATGGCCTGGGAGGACCGCACGCCTTTTGAAGCCATTACTATACAGTTTGGTTTATCTGAGGCGCAGACCATTAAATTAATGCGTTCTGAATTAAAAAGAAATAGTTTTAATCTTTGGCGTAAGAGGGTAAATAGTGGAGTAAGTCAGAAGCATTTAATGAAAAGAACTTCCGATATGAAAAGGTTTAAATGCTCTAGGCAAAAATCTATTTCAATGAATAAGATAAGTAAGCGCTAGGCTTGTTAAAGTATAAATTTTTTACTATCCTTTTCAGAGGGAATCGAGCAGGTTTCTTTTTTACCAAATAGGAAGTATCTATTTTTTGCAATGAGATCATATATCCCATCTCTTAAAAACTTTGGAAAAAGGATGCCGTATTTTAAAATACTGGGCCATCCCGTAATTTGTTTTGCAATTTCAATAATGGCGTCCGATTTGTAAAAAACAGTTCCCTGCTTAATTAAGATAATTGATTTTCTATCATTCAAAATATGGTACTCCTGCATTATGTTTTCCCCAGCCTTTGTTTGCATTGCTGCAAAGCGGAAAATATTATTTTTATCATACTTGATTAGTAATGAAACTGAATTGCCACATAAATTACAAACGCCATCAAATAAAATAATATTCATTTATAAAAATAGGTAATAGTACTTGAATTCATACTTTATTAAAGATATCTATGCTAATCTGAGGACTTTTTATTAGAATTTCGTAAGCTATATAAATAGAACGATATAATGGAGAATAGAAAGCCAATTAAAATAATTATATAATTCATTGGTTTTTCAATAGTTAGTGACATTCGTATTAAAATGGTGGTGATAATAAAACTAGCATTTCTGAAAATAGTGAAAAAAGAAAAATGAAAAGTAAATGAAATGAGCAGTAATAATACGTCAACAAAAATCATAATGGAAAAGAAATCTGCGTAAAACACAGTATTCGGATTAGGGTAATTTTGTTGTAATCTTAATGCCTCCAACATATCTTTACCCCATGCGATTAAACTACTGATACTTAATAGAAATAAAATTAATATCATACTTAATGATACTAACTTTTTAATATTAATAAAATCATTCAACTCATTTATAATTTCAGATTTACGGTTATTTTGATAAATCTTATAATACAGAATAGTAAGACCTAACATAATTAAGGAAGCCATTAAGTCATACAGTAAGCTTATGAACTCAGGATTATTAATGTTGATAGAATTTTTTAAATCAAGATCTGCTATATCATGAAAAAAGCTTCTTAAGGTTATTAAGGTAATAACTTCAAACTGCTTTCCAATAAATTCAGATATAGATTTTGGTATGATGATGACCAGTAAAAATACCTCGTAAAATAATATAAAACTAAATGGGGTATATATGGCCTTTAAATAACTGTGCTGTAAATTTTTGAAATAAATAAAATTATTTCCCAAGAATATAATAGTTAAATGAAAAAGGAAAGCGAAAACTGCAACACGAAGAATTAATAGCTCAATTTTTCTTACATTTTTTGTATTGAAAAATTTATCAAAATAATCTCCAGAATTAATTAATAAATTTTTCATACTACTTTTTTAATATTTATTTTTCGCCTCTAAATTTATTCAAAGCAAGAATAAAGGCCACTCCAAATAATAATGTGATGAATGCAGCGAAATAGGGTATAATTTCTATCATTTTTGATTATTTATTAATTTTAATAATATAGCAAACCCTAAAATAGAGGGTACCCATAATCCAATAAATATCCCTGCTTCTTTTTCACCCTTGAACCATAAATACTCAGAAAAAATTAAAG
>JBEGKS010000190.1:0-5789 GCA_041183945.1 Bacteroidota bacterium
AGTTACAGGCGGTTTAAGTTCAGAAGCACAAATTAGTTATAAGAGTGCTCAAACTGTTATGATTGCCTTGGACAAAAACAAATACGATGTGTATTTAATAGATATTCATCCTACAGGTTGGTGGTATGAAAATATAGTAGGGGAAGAAGTGGCCGTGGACAGAGCCGATTTTAGTATTATGGAAGGCGGTCTTAAAATTAATTTTGACATTGCTTTAATGTGTATTCATGGTACACCTGGGGAAGATGGAAAAATGCAAGGCTACTTCGATTTAATTGGCATGCCTTATACAAGTTGCGATACAGCCACCTCCGCCTTAACTTTTAATAAAAGATACACAGTGGCCGTGGCTGGTTTTGGTGGTGTGGCTGTTGCCAAGTCATTGCATTTAATTTCTTCCACTCAACTTACACCGGATCAAATATTATCTCAGGTCACACTTCCACTATTTGTAAAACCAAATAACGGAGGAAGTAGTTTAGGTATTAGTAAAGTAAACACCGCTTTAGAATTAGCGCCTGCCTTAGAAAAAGCATTTAAAGAAGATACACAGGTTTTAGTAGAAGAATTTATAAGTGGAAGAGAATTTACTATTGGGGTATTTAAATCTAAAGGAGTAACCACTGTGTTACCCATTACAGAAATTAAAACAGAAAACGAATTTTTCGATTTTGCTGCAAAGTATGAAGGCAAAAGTGAAGAGATAACGCCTGCAAAAATTACCGAAACCATGTTCAAGGATTTATCGGAGGCGGCCAAGCAAGTGTATGCTACTTTAAATTGCAGAGGGGTGGTTAGAATAGATTTCATTTATGATGAAAAAGCGCAGAAAGCCTTTTTATTAGAAGTAAATACAGTGCCAGGACAAAGTGAGGCAAGCATTATTCCTCAGCAAGTAAGAGCCATGGGTTGGAATTTAACCGATTTTTATGCTAGTATTATAGAAGATAGTTTAGCTTCGAACTAATTAGAACAATATTTATTCAATAGTCATTAAATCATATTCTCTATTTTGGAATTCATAGATAAATTATTAAAAAAGCCTTTATGGGTAAATATCTTAGCAGGTATTGGACTTGTATTGGCAATATTAATAATATTCTTTTTTTCCTTAGGATGGATTACAGGCAATGGTAAGACTGAAAAAGTGCCCAATGTTTTAGGCCTTGATATTACTGCTGCTGAAAAAAATATTAAAGCCCTAGGTTTTGACTTGGTGGTACAAGACTCTATTTATGTAGACACCCTTGCTAGAAACTCTGTATTAAGACAAACCCCAGAAGCAGATGAAATAGTTAAAAAAGGAAGAACTATTTTTTTAACTGTTAATCGTGTGATTGCACCGCAGGTAGACATGCCCAACTTAATTGGCTTCTCTTTAAAGAGTGCGCAAACTTATTTAAAAGTATTAGGCTTAAGAATTGGCACCATTAATTTAGTAGCCGATAGAAATAAAAATGTAATTGTTGAACAGTTAGTAGGTAATACACCTATAGCACCAGGTACCAAAATTGTTTCAGGCACTTTAATTAATTTTACGGTAGGAGATGGGGGTGCAAGTATTGGTATGGAAGTGCCAGACTTAATTGGTTTAACGGTAGATATGGCTAAAATGAAATTAGCAAGTATGGGACTTCTGGTTGGAAATATAATTTCAAATGGGGCTATTCAAGACACAGCAACTGCCTTTGTAATTCAACAAAATCCTGGTACTTATTCTTCTGTATTAGATTCCTTAGGTATGCCTGTTAAAAATGTAACCATACAAGGAGTAGCTATTGACTTAGTCATTGATAAAGTTGCTCCTGTTATTATAAAAAGAGATTCCTTAAAGTAACAATAGTTCTAATTATAATTCTAGTATATTTTAATAATAAAAATAGAAATAAAAATAGACTCATTCCAATTGTATAAATTCTATAAATAATTCACTTTAAATATCATAAGATGCAAACCATTACAGTAGAAGCTTTGAAAGTAAAATTAGACGCAGGCGAAAAAATTAATTTAGTAGATGTGCGCGAGCCACATGAGCACGAAGCATTTAATATTGGTGGTATCTTACTCCCATTAGGGCAAGTACAAACTTTACAATTAGACGATATTGAGGACTTAAAAGAAGAGATCATATATATTTATTGCAGAAGTGGCAATAGAAGTGGTCAGGCCTGTTTAATGTTAGAGCCTTATGGTTTTAAAAATGTAGTGAATGTATCGGGTGGTATGTTAGACTGGCAGGCGAAGTTTCCAGGTTAATTTTTGATAGTTTATTTGTATCTTAACTTTCTAAATAATTTAAAATGAAAAAATTAAGTTCATTATTGTTAATGGCTACCCTAGTATTTAGCGCTTGTAATTTTGATAATAATAAGCCTTCGGCTTACCATGACAATGCTAATAGAGAAGACACACTCTCAGGAGGCGTTAAATTAATACCCATTACTACTAGTAAAGGTGTATTTAATGTTTGGACAAAAAGAGTGGGGAATAACCCAAAAATTAAGGTTTTGTTATTACATGGAGGCCCAGGGTCTACCCATGAATATTTTGAATGTTTCGATTCTTATTTTCCTAAAGCAGAAATAGAATATTATTACTATGATCAATTAGGTTCGGCTTATTCCGATAACCCTAACGATTCTAGTTTATGGAATATACCAAGGTTCGTTGAAGAAGTGGAGACTGTTAGAAAGGCGCTTGGTATGGACTCATCTAATTTCTTTTTATTAGGACATTCTTGGGGCGGTATACTAGCCACTGAGTATGCACTTAAGTATCAAAAAAATTTAAAGGGGCTTATTATTTCTAATATGGTGCCTTCTATTCCCGATTATGTAAAATATGCCAATGAAGTATTGGGGCCAAAATTACCTAAGGAAGTTTTAGCATCAATTCGTGCATTTGAAGCAAAGGGCGATTATACGAATCCAGCTTATTTACAATTAATAGCAGACCATTATTATCCTGAACATGTTTTAAGAATGCCTCCAGCTAAATGGCCTGATCCTGTGAAACGCGCTTTTGCAAGAATGAATTATCCTTTGTATTTAAAAATGCAAGGTCCTTCAGAATTTGGAGTGGTAGGAGATGCTGTTTTAAAAAATTGGGATCGCAAAGCCGATTTAAAAACTATTACAGTTCCTACTTTAAGTATTGGCGGCGAGTTTGACACTATGGACCCTAAGGCTATGGAAGCGCTTTCTAAACTAGTAAAGGATGGTCAGTTCTTATACTGCCCTAAAGGTTCTCATATGTCTATGTATGACGATCAGTTTACTTATTTCACCGGTTTAGTAAAGTTTATTAAAGGGGTGGATGCTTAAAGAAAGGTATCCACCTCCATTAATACTCTTAATAGTTTTGCCACCACTAAAGTCGTGGAAACCCAATAAAAGAGGACCCATTTTTCGCCGAATGCTTATTCCACGAGCAGTAAGAACGACCAGTAGTAAACGATGAGCGCAAAACAGCTAAGCAATCTTGTTCGTTAAATATATAGATTTAGTTTTTGAAAAAATATTATGCGACAAGTGAATATCTTGTAAGAAATAAGCTTTCAGTATTCTTGATTCATTTTGTGTATTGTCCAAATATTGTTTTGAAACATATTTACTTACTAGATTCAAATTCCATTTTTTATTGAATTGAATACCCATTGTATGACTAGCCGTTAGGTTAGGAGATAAAGTGATGTCCGTATTTTTATGTTGGATGGCTATTTGTCCTCCAGCATCATAGTCGTCAATATATTCAGTGAAAGCCTCTATTTTATTTTGACTTACTGTAATATTTCCAGAACTAGTTATAAATGAATTTAATTTCCAAGTTTCAACTAATTCAATTCCCATTCTTTTACTTTTAGGAACATTCATTCTGGTATAAGCGCCAATATCATTTATTTTTCCTGTGAGCACTAGTTGGTCTTTATAGTACATTAAATAAACATTTGCACCCCATTCAAAACTTCCTTTTTTAGTATTAAAGCCTGCTTCAAAATCGGTAAGTACTTCTTGCTTAGGTTGCTCATTAGTAGCTGCTTCAAAATCATCTCTATTAGGTTCTTTATGTGCTATTGCTATACTGGTATAATAATTTGTATGCTTTGTTTTATAAAAAAATCCTCCCTTAGGGTTCAAGAAATTAAAATTTCTTTTCACTATTAATTCTGGGTTATGGTCAAAGCCATACATATTATGGGCAACATTTCTATTACATATTATGGGCAACATTTCTATATTGAATATCTACAAAACTGCTTAAAGCACCAGTTAGCTGATGATTCCATTTTATATACGTATTGAAATCTTTTTTGATAGCGTTATTAAAATAATAATTAAAATCTGGTTGAATACCCAAGTATTGTAAATAGGGGAGTCTTCCGTAATGAAGTCCGTCATAAGTATTCCAAGCGCCGCCTAAAGTAAATTTATTACTGCCTTCTTCATATACAAGTGATGCTATTTGTCCATAAAAATTATTATCCAACCATTTTCTTCTTACTAAATCAATTACAGCGTAAGGGTTTATTCTCATCGCATTTGTAGAATTAGTGGAAACCTTTGCTAAATAATCAGACAATAGAACACCGCCTTTATATTCTTCATAATAACCTTTGCCTCTAGTTAAGAACACTGCGGTATTCCACTCTAATTTTGAATTAATTTTTTTATTGTAGAATAATTGATAATGTGTTTGATTGTAATTATCGGTTTGATTATTATAAGGGGTATCCGATTTTTCCATGCCGGCAGGGTTGTAGGTTCTTTGTGTACTTAGTAATTCTTCAGGAACACCATACCAAGCCTGATAAGTTTTCTCCCATCCGGAAAATACATTCAATCTAAAAGAAGAATTATCTCCCCAATAAGTACTACTTAGATAAAACGATTTTAATTTTGAACTAGCACGGTCCATATAACCATCACTACTAATATTACTAAGGCGACCATCTATGGTGAAATGATTATTCAATAAACCTGTGCCTAATTGCAAAGTATTTTTTAAAGTATTAAAAGAACCTGCACTACTTTGAAGTGATAAGTATTTTTCAGGATTGTAATTATTGGTAGCTAAATTTATAGTAGCACCAAATGCACCTGCGCCATTCGTAGAAGTACCTACTCCTCTTTGTATTTGAACACTATTTATACTAGAACTAAAATCAGGCACATCTACAAAATAGGTAATCATGCTTTCTGCATCATTATAAGGAATGCCATTTAAAGTAACATTAATTCTTGTACCATCGGTACCTCTAATTCTAATGCCTGTATACCCCACGCCTGTTCCTGCATCGGAATTCACCACCACAGAAGGGGTGTTCTGCAAGACAAAGGGAAGGTCTTGTCCGTAGTTTAATTGTTGAATACTTGATTTGTTTAAATTGCTAATAGCAAAGGGGCTGTTTTCACTGGCCCTCACTGACCTTACTTCTAAAGGAGGCAGGTTTCGAATACTATCAGTTTGTAATCTTAGGCTATCTATTTTCTTTTGAATAGATAACGGCTTGGTTTGAGCGATAGCATTGGCTACCATTAATAAAAAAGCGAATGTTCCCAATAACTTAGTCATAACTAAATTTAAATGTTTCAAAAATTGATACTGGGAACAGGAATAATAGCTATGAGAAGTGCGCGTGTTGCGTTGACCTTCCCTTCGCAGGCATTACCCTGTTCAGGTTCAACGGGTTTTTTCTCAGCTTTTTACAGCACCCCGAGGACGGTACAAAAATAGGAAGTAAAATGATACAAAGCGCTGTAACTTTATACTAATATTTACGTTTTAAGTAA
>JBEGKS010000191.1:0-3486 GCA_041183945.1 Bacteroidota bacterium
CAATAATAGATCCTGAATGAATAGTAATATTATTTCCTAATATGCAATCAGAATAAATGATAACACCAGCATGTAGGGTGACGTTGTTGCCAATTTTTACATTTTCACCAATGACTGCACCTGGAAAAATTTTTACTTGCTTTCCTGTTTGAACATTTTCACCAATGTAAGCGAAGGCGGCTACAAAATTTTGTTCACCTAATTTAGCAGTACTTGCTATAAAAGAAGGTGATTGAATACCCACTAAATTTTCATTTTTCATTTCCTGGTACTTCGTTAATAAAGTAGCAAAAGCAGCATAGGCATCGGGTACTCTAATAAGTGTTGCAGCTAATTGTTTTTTCAAGACCAGAGATTCGTTAATAATAATAACTGAAGCCTTGGTACTGTATATAAAGTCCTCGTATTTAGGATTGGCTAAAAAAGAAATTTCCCCAGGCATGGCCGACTCAATTTTACCAAAATTTGTTACCACGGCAGTAGCGTCTCCTTCAATTTTTCCTTGAATAAGTAAAGCAATCTGTTGGGCGGTAAATGAAAGCATAGAGTATTATTTAAATAAGGGGGGGATTATGCCTTTAATAAGCAAATGTAAAATTTTTTAACGGGTGCGGAGAGGCTTTCATTAATAATAGCGTCTTGTATTTTAGAAATACTGCTTACCTCACCGGTTTTAAGTAGAATTTTAATGGTTTCTACATCTTCTTTATACAATGTATTCGATGCCGTTCCTTTAAAACATAAATAAGATAAGTCTTCATCACTTAAAGGAAAGGCAGCTTTTGTTTGGGCAAAGGCGGTATCCCACTGCTCTTTTGAAATGGCATTGGACTGCATGGTGCATTTAAAACCTTTTCTAATTAATAGCCTTTGACATAGTAAAGATAAAACAGGGTCGCTATGGTGTTGCCAGTTTTTGATAGCATATAAAATATCGGTATCGTCTAATTGGCAATAGTAGGATAAATTTATCTCGGCCAATTTTCCTGAGAACTCGCCTAAAAAATAATTCAGCACTTCTGAAGTTTTTACAGCTTGGTCATTTTGTTGAAATAAGTATTGTGCGCGTTCTATAATTTTAACCAACATTTTTTCTGAGGCCACTACGGTTTTGTGCTGATACACTTGCCAGTACATAAGTCGTCTTGATAAAAGAAATTTCTCTACACTATTAATTCCTTTTTCTTCTACTACTAATTCATTGTCATGAACAGTAAGCATTTTTAAAATTCTTTCATAACCAACCACGCCTTCACTCACGCCTGTGAAAAAACTATCGCGAGAAAGATAGTCAAGTCGGTCCACGTCTAATTGCCCACTTATTAATTGATGTAAAAACTTTTTTGGATATTGATTGGTAAAAATTTGAATGGCTAGATCTAATTTGCCTTTTAATTTTTCTTCAGGACCTTCATTTATTTTATGCATGATTAATAAAGAGAGATCCTCATGACTTACTCCTTTTAATAAAACATTTTCTAGTGCATGTGAAAAAGGACCGTGTCCAATATCATGTAATAAAATAGCTGCTTTGGCTGCTTGTGCTTCTTCGTTCGTAATCTCAATGCCTTTATCTTTTAATTCTGCAATGGCAATACACATTAAATGGTAGGCGCCTAAAGAATGATGCAATCGGGTATGCACTGCGCCCGGATACACTAACTGGGCCAATGCCATTTGTTGAATTCTTCTTAGCCTTTGGTAAAAAGGGTGTGCAATAAGATCAAATATAACTGGGTCGTTGATGGTAATAAAACCATGAACGGGGTCATTTATAATTTTTCGTTGTGTAAAAGCCATAGTTAAATTGTGTTCACAAAGGTACGAAATGTGAATAACTCCTAGCGCTTATTTAAAACAGTAATTCTACAAAAAACTACCTTTGTTAGGCTACGTATTATCCTATAAATCAATACTTACTATGAAATTGACCCAAACAACTTTAGACAAATTAGAGGACATTTTAGGCGAATCGGAATTTGTGGTACGATATGAGCGTGGTAATTTCCAAAGTGGCTGGTGTCTACTAGAAGCTAAAAGAATTGTGGTGCTGAATAAGTTCTTGAATGTAGAGGCAAGAATTAATACATTATTAGAGTTAATACCGGTTTTAGATATTCAATTTGATAAATTAACACATGACTCTCAAAAGCTTTATACGGAAGTACAAAAGCTTTCCTTAACAGAAGCGAATAAGGAAGAAACAGCGGCTTAATTCACTAGGCTTAAATCATTTTAGTTTGCTCGATATTACTATTTTAGGATCAGGAACAAGTACAGGCGTCCCTTTAATCGGATGTGAATGCGAAGTATGCACTTCCAATGACCCCAAAAATAAAAGATTAAGAACAAGCATTAAAATATGTTCAGCCACCACCACTGTTGTGATAGATACCACCCCCGATTTCAGGTATCAAATGCTTAGGACCAACACCACTAAAATAGATGCAGTGGTGTTTACCCATCCGCATCGAGACCATTATGCAGGATTAGATGATATCAGACCCTTTAATTATTTTTCTCAAAAGTCCATGGCTATTTATGCCAATGAACTAACGCAAGTAGCTATTAAAAGAGATTTTTATTATGCTTTTGAAAAAGATAAAGATGCAGGCCTTCCTGAAATGATTTTGCATACCATTGATAAGGACCCTTTTACGATTGGGGACATTTCATTTACACCCATTCATGTGATGCATAGAGAATTGCCCGTGCTGGGTTTTAGAATAGGCGATTTTACCTATATCACCGATGCGAATTTTATTGCAAACTCAGAAATGGAAAAAATTAAAGGCTCCAAGGTTTTAATTTTAAATGCCTTAAGAAAACAAACACATCCTACACATTATAATTTAGAACAGGCCTTAGAAGTCGTGGCTACATTAAATATTCCTAAAGTATATTTCACTCATTTTAGTCATCAAATAGGATTGCACGATGAGGTAGAAGCCAGTCTGCCAGCGGGTATTAGGCTTGCCTATGATGGGTTAAAGTTGTCCATATAAGATTTACTGCAGAGAATAGTAATCTAATAGTACATTCTTTTTATTCATAACGCAAGTGGTTGAAATTGCAGTCTATATATTTCAATACTATTTCTTCTCCATTCCAGATTAAGTATTTATACGCTAATTCCATTTTGAATAAATGAGTACCTAGTGTAAAAATGAGGTATGGAAAATAGCTGGAAAGCCTATTTTATATTTTCTAAAAAAGAGCAAAGAGGTGTTATGGTACTCGGCTGTTTGCTACTGGGTAGTTTGGCGATTGGTTATTTTTTTCCTGCTAAAGAAAGAGTGGATAAAAAAACAATACCCATAAATGCAAAGCTGTTTTATTTCGACCCCAATACCATTGACAGCATGGGGGCCCAGCGTTTAGGTATTCCCCAAAACACAATACCAACGTATGTAAATAATACAGGTGAATTACAAGCAGGTATAGAACCAGATACAATGATTACTCTTGGTAAAATTAAAAATGCAG
>JBEGKS010000192.1:0-4369 GCA_041183945.1 Bacteroidota bacterium
GAACATTTACAAGCAATGAGAACAGAATGTCAATTAGATTACGAAGACTGTATACAATAAAAAAATGACTACAAAAAATAAAGCAACTACCCTCTTACTAATTCTTTTTTCTACATTTTCACAGAGCTTTTTCTATAAAAAAATGCCCTGGTATAATGTAAAAACTGGTATTATAATGTCAATATTGGCATTTATTGGGATGACTATTCTAGTATTGAAAATTGGAGGAAATAAAAAGTCAATATATTTAATAATGGGTATAGCCTTACTATTTCTTTTAGCCCAATTTTTTATATAATAGACTAGCTTAGTTTCGCTAACCAAGCCTTTAAATGGGCGGTGATTTGAACAGATTCAATTATAAATCCATCATGGCCATATACTGAATCGATAGCTACTAAAGTGGCATTAGGCATATGTTGTTCCATAAAACGTTGTTCGTCTAAGGGGCATAAGATATCGCTGTTAATTCCCATTATAAAAGTGGGCGTTTGAATAGTGCCTAATGTTTTAATTAAATCACCGCCTCTTTTACGGGCTAAATGATGACTATCCATTGACTTAGTGAGTAACCAATAACTATAAGCATTGAACCTGCTTACTAATTTATCGCCTTGGTAATTGATATAAGAAGAGGCTTTAAAATTATCTATTTTTTCAGGATCCTCGTCGGTTTGTTTTTCTTGATAAATACCATAATTGCGATAAGTTAACATACCAATGGCTCTTGCTGCTTTCAATCCCTTTGCGCCAGCATTGGTTGTAGGTTCTTTCCATGTGCAATCGGCTTCAATAGCCAAACGTTGTGCAGTATGCACAGCCACACCCCATGCACTTTCTGAAGGAGAAGTGGCAATCAGGAACATTTTTTTAATAACGGCAGGCTCGTAAATTGCCCACTCTAATGCTTGATAGCCACCCATACTTCCCCCTAATAATAAATCAATTGATTCAATACCTAAATGTGTTCTTAATAAAATATGCGCCTTCACCATATCGCGAATAGTCACAGTAGGGAAATTATCAAAATAATGGCCCTGTAGAACCATAACATGAACCAATAATATTTGCACAAACAATATAATAATCGGTTGGATTAATAATGGCCCCCTCACCTACTAAACCCTTCCACCAATCGGCAGCATCGGAATTCGCGGTAAGGGCATGACATACCCAGGCCACTTTCTTACCCGGGCTATAAGTCCCATAAGTATGATAGGCAATGGTTAGCTTAGGCAGGCTCACCCCACATTCTAGGGTAAAAGCACTTTGATATTTATAGATCTTTGGCTCCATTTTTTCGAATTCTAATGCAAAGTAACTATCTATTTGAATTACATTTGCATATTCATTGGAATTTATATTTCAATTAACTAACAATTATTATTTTATGGCTAGGATGGTTGTGACAAGGATGAATGATGGATTCGCTTTTAATGCAGTGGACGAAGCCCATAATCACATGAGGTTGGACATTCCCGTTGACCAAGGAGGCCATGGCACAGGACTTAGACCTATGCAAACTTTATTGAGTGCACTAGGTGCCTGCAGCGGTGTAGATATTGTTATGATATTGAATAAACAAAAAGAAACCATTGAATTTTTTGAAATGGTTATTGATGGAGAACGTGAAACAGGAAAAGAACCTTCTTTATGGACCACCGTTCATATTATTTTCAAATTCAAAGGAACCATGACCAAAGAGAAAGCAGAAAAAGCTTGCGCTTTGTCCATAGATAAATATTGTTCTGTAGCAGCTACTTTAAGAGCAGCTGGCGCTGTGATTAGCTGGGAAGTGGAGATAGGATAAGATAAGATAGAAATAGATAGAAAAAAATTGAAAAAAATTTAGCACATAAAATTATTTGTATGAAGCATACGCAATCTAAATTAATAAGAACACAAATTCCTAGAACTGCAGAGGGGGAACATGCAAGTCCTATGTATCTAACAAGTAGTTTTTGTTTTGATAATGCAGAAGATATGCGTGCTGCTTTTGCAGACGAAACAGATGTAAATATTTATAGTCGTTTTTCTAATCCGAATGTGCAAGAATTTGTAGACCGTTTATGTATTTTAGAAAATGCAGAAGCAGGCTTTGCTACTGCTACTGGAATGAGTGCAGTATTTGGATCTTTTATGGCCTTATTAAAAAAAGGAGATCATCTTTTATCTTGTGATTCAGTTTTTGGAAGTACGCATACAGTAGTTTCTAAGTACTTACCTAAATATGGAATTGATTTTAGTTATGTAAGTGCAAATGCCACTGCTGCTCAATGGGAAGCAGCCATTACACCTCAAACTAAAATGATTTATTTAGAAACCCCTACAAATCCTGGATTAGAAGTGATTGATATTGCCATGGTAAGTGCCATTGCAAAAAAGCATAATATTATTTTAAATGTAGATAATTGTTTTGCAACACCCATTGGTCAAACCCCAATAGACTTAGGTGCAGACATCGTTATTCATTCAGCCACTAAATGGATTGATGGGCAAGGACGTGTTTTAGGTGGTGCCATTGTTGGTCGCAAGGACTTAATTCATGAAATGTATTTATTCTGTCGCGCTACTGGTCCTTCTTTATCTCCTTTCAATGCATGGGTATTAAGCAAAAGTTTAGAGACTTTGGAAGTGAGAATGGAAAGACATTGCAGTAACGCCTTATTTGTTGCTGAAAAATTAGAAGGTCATTCAAAAATTAATTTTGTAAAATATCCATTCTTAACATCGCACCCACATTATGCTATAGCAAAAAAGCAAATGCAAAATGGAGGTGGTATAGTATGTTTTGAAATAAAAGGCGGCATTGAAGCAGGCCGTCAATTTTTAAATAATATTAAAATGTTATCGCTCACTGCCAATTTAGGCGACACAAGAAGTATAGCATCTCACCCTGCTAGCACTACACATGCAAAACTTTCTCCAGCAGAAAGAGATGCGGTAATTATAAGCGATGGTTTAATTAGAATATCGGTGGGGCTGGAACATAAAGAAGATATTGTAGCCGACATACTACAGGCTTTAGAAGCATAAAAAACTATCTATTTTTTTAATTGGTTTTTCATCATTTTTTCTTGCGCTAAAAGGCAATTTTCCAATTTTTTGAGTATATTGAATACGCTTAAAACAGCTCGATATATGAAAACAAAAATTAGCGTAATGCTGTCCTCCATGATGTTCTTGCAATATTATATTTGGGGCGCATGGTATGTAACGATGGGTACTTATATGGGTGAAATTTTAAAGTCTACAGGGCTTGATATTGGAGCTGCCTATAGTGCGGTAGCCATAGCCACTATTTTTAGTCCCTTTTTTGTAGGTATGATTGCCGATCGTTTTTTTGCAGCACAAAAAATTATGGGGGTTTTACATTTTGTAGGGGCTGCCTTACTTTTTTATGCAACTAAGGCTAACAATGAAAACTTTTACTGGGTTATTTTAGTATACGCTTTATTATACATGCCCACTATTGCATTAAGTAATAGTGTAGCCTTCGCTCAAATGACCGACCCTGGAAAACAATTCCCTTGGATACGCGTATTTGGTACCTTAGGTTGGATTGCAGCAGGTATTGTTATTGGTCAATTAGGTATTGAGAAAACAGAGGGCACATTTTATGTAGCAGCTGCAGTATCTGCCTTCTTAGGTTTATTAAGTTTCGCACTTCCTAATACACCTCCTAAAGCACAAGCAGAAAAAGTAACAGTGGGTTCTATCTTAGGCACCGACGCCTTTGTCTTATTTAAATCAAGATCGTTTTTTATATTCTTTGTGTCTGCTATTTTAATCTGTATTCCTCTTTCATTTTATTACGGATTTGCGAATCCCTATTTAAATGAAGTAGGATTAGAAAATGCTGCAAGTAAAATGACCATGGGTCAAATGTCAGAGGCCTTATTCATTCTAGCCATTCCATTTATGTTTAATAGAGTGGGCGTAAAAAATATGCTCATATTAGGCATTAGTGCTTGGTTACTCCGTTATGTATTTTTTGCTTATGGCAATATGGAACATAGCTGGATGTTATATGCAGGTATTATTTTACATGGCGTTTGTTATGATTTCTTTTTTGTAACAGGCTATATGTACACCGAGAAAAAAGCGGGCGAAAAAATTAAAAACGCAGCACAGGGCTTATTTACCTTCGCTACTTATGGTGTGGGTATGTATATAGGCACATTGTATAGTGGTCATGTTGTGGACCAATATAAAGTGGCCAATGCGGTGAGCGGGGCAAGCCAGCACAATTGGCAAAGTATTTGGTTAGTTCCTGCAGCCATTGCAGGCGCTGTATTAATTGCCTTTATTTTATTTTTTAAAGAGAAAAAAGAAACTTCAGTCGCTTAAAGAAATAGAAAATAAAAAT
>JBEGKS010000193.1:0-3836 GCA_041183945.1 Bacteroidota bacterium
TAATAAAGCTTCTAATTTCAGATCCTTATTTTTAGCAATAGTTTCTAAAGGAATTTTTTTATCTACATTTTGGATAATGTAAATTTTATGATTGAATTTATTGGCCACCGACTTCATTACAAAATCATCGGGCTTTTCAATATTGTTTTCAGTAACATATTTTTCAATCATCGCCACAAAGGGCTTACCGTATTTAATAGCCTTCCCTTTACTTACACCCTGGCACCTGTCTAGCTCCTCAACACTTGTAGGATACAGTGTAGCCATGTCTTGCAAGGAAGTCTCTAAGAAAATAACAAAGGGCGGTAGACTTATTTTTTTTGCTTCTTTTTGACGTAAATCCTTAAGCATTTCAAACAAGACCTCATCGGTAGCGCCTGCCGATTCCGGACCTTCTGCATCATCCTCTTCAGCACTGGCATCGGCGAATATATTATTTAAAACAAATGTAAAGCTGCTAGGTTTTTTTAAATACTTCTTACCCTTATCTGTTAATTTAAGTAAGCCATATTCTTCTATATCTTTTTCAATTAAGGTTTCAAGCATGGCCTGTCTCACTAAACTATTCCAAAATAAAGAATCCTGGCCTTTGCCTGTTCCAAATTCGGGCAATTTTTCATGTCTGTATAAACCTAACTGAGGGGTATAATCACCCATGATGACTTGTATCACATAATCCGCCACAAAACGCTCATTCAAAGCTTCAATCACTTTTAACAATTGAACTAACTGCGTTTTGGCTTCAATTCTTTCTTTAGGTTGTAAACAATTATCGCATTTGCCACAATTTTTATCTTCCCAGCTTTCTCCAAAATAATGTAGTAAACTTCTTCTTCGACATGCGCCACTTTCTGCAAAGGCCACTGTTTCATCAATTAACTGCGCTCCCACTTCTCTTTCACTCAAAGGCTTATCTCTTAAAAAATGTTCTAGTTTAGATACGTCTTTATGAGAATAATATAAAATACAATTACCTTCTAGCCCATCTCTACCAGCACGGCCCGTTTCTTGATAATAGTTTTCAATAGACTTAGGAATATTATAATGAATCACATAACGAATATCTGGCTTATCAATACCCATACCAAAGGCAATGGTAGCCACAATAACTTGTACCTCTTCGTTTAAAAATTGGTCCTGCCTATTGGCTCTTAATTTTTGATCTAGCCCTGCATGATAAGCAACCGCTTTAATTTTATTCGCAATTAATAAGTCGGCTAGTTCTTCGGTAGTCTTTCTATTCAGCGTATATATAATTCCGCTCTTGCCTTTATGTTGTGATATATATCTAACAATACTTTTAATAGTGACTTCTTTTTTTAATTTAGGCTGCACTTCATAATAAAGGTTGGCTCTATTAAAAGAAGAAATTAAAACTTCAGGACCTCTGAGTGATAAATTTTTAACAATGTCGCTTTGCACTTTAGGTGTAGCCGTAGCGGTTAAAGCAATAATGGGCACAGTGGCATCAATCTCTTCCATCATTTCTTTGAGTCTTCTATACTCTGGTCTGAAATCATGTCCCCATTCAGAAATACAATGCGCTTCATCTACAGCAAAAAAGGAAACATTTAAGTCGCTAAAAAAATCTAGGTTTTCTTGTTTGGTTAAGGTTTCAGGCGCTACATATAATAATTTGGTCTTACCACTTAGTAAGTCGTCTTTTACCAATTTAATTTGTCCTTTATTTAAAGAGGAGTTAAGAAAATGTGCCACTTCATCTTTTTCACTATAACCTCGCACAAGATCTACTTGGTTTTTCATCAAGGCTATCAAAGGTGATACCACAATGGCGCAACCAGGTAGCATTAAAGCAGGTAATTGATAGCATAAACTTTTACCACCCCCTGTTGGCATAATCACAAAAGTATCTCGACCGCTCAATAGTGAGACAATGGCCTTCTCTTGGGTACCCTTAAACTCTTTGAATCCAAATTGATCCTCCAATGCCTTCAACAATACGGCACGGGTAACTGAATTATTCTTAGCCGTTGTTGTAGGAGCTTTTTTTATTGCTTTTTTGGTGGTCGCCATCTGTAATTATCTTAAAATCAGCTATTTCGGTATAAAATAGCTATATAAGTTAACGAATTTAATTCACTATTGCTCAACTCCTTGCATTTTTTTGCTAAAAAACTTTTTTTTAAGGATTTTTTAAAAATAGGGATGAATATGCTTGAAACGTTAACTTTGCTGATTCTTAAACCGCATATGGATAAACAAATAACCGCTATTGCTCAAAGAACGCTAGAAATTGAAGCGGCAGCCATTACTGGCTTACAAAAATTTATTGATACCCCTTTTATTGAAGCGGTTAAAGCTATTTATACTACAGAAGGAAGATTGGTAGTGAGTGGTATAGGAAAAAGCGCCATCATTGCTCAAAAAATAGTAGCCACTTGTAACTCCACTGGAACACCTGCATTATTTCTACATGCAGCCGATGCCATTCATGGCGACTCGGGTATGATTAATAAGCAAGACCTTGTTTTAATTATTAGCAAAAGTGGAGAGAGTCCTGAAATAAAAAATTTAGTTCAACTTGTCAATAGCTTTGGAAATTCTATTATTGCCATGGTAGGTAATACAGAAAGTTATTTAGCAAGCCATGCGAAATGGGTTATCAATACCACTGTTGACAAAGAAGCCTGCGCACATAATTTAGCACCTACTTCTTCTACCGCTGCACAAATGGCGATGGGAGATGCGATAGGTATGTGTTTAATGGAATTGAAAAAAATAAAGGCCAGTGATTTTGCAAAATTTCATCCTGGAGGAAATTTAGGAAAGAGATTGACACTTACTGCCGGTCAAATGGCGCAAGTAAATCCAAAGCCATCTGTAAAAGCAAATACACCTTTAAAAGAAGTGATACTTGTTATTTCAAAAAACAGATTAGGCGCCGCCGTAGTAATTGATGAAAATGAAAAAGTATTAGGTATTATCACCGATGGAGATATTCGTAGAATGCTAGAAAATTATTCAAGCATTCAAGACTTAACAGCTGCAACTATATTTCACGCAGGCCCTATTACCATTGCACCAGAGGCACTAGCAGTAGAAGCCTTAGCCACGATGGAACAAAAAGATATTAGTCAATTAATTGTAGCGAAAGAAAATACTTTTGTAGGGATGATTCATATACATGACTTAATGAAAGAGGGGATTTTATAAATCAAAGACAAGTATGCAAAACAAACATCATTATGTAGCCATTATGGCTGGAGGAATAGGAAGTAGATTTTGGCCAATGAGTAGAACGGCTTATCCTAAGCAATTTTTAGATGTACTCAATACAGGAAAAACTTTAATTCAGTGGACCTACGAAAGATATACGCAATTCATCCCTTTAGAAAATATTTACATTGTTACTTCGGAAGAATATGTTTCCATTGTGGAGGCGCAACTTCCTAATTTACCTAAAGAAAATATATTAGCAGAACCTAGTAAAAAAAATACAGCGCCTGCAAGAAAATTTTCAAAAAATTGTGGAGCAATCGCTTGATTTTGTCACGCATATCAAGGCCTTGGCTACACTAGGTATTAAGCCAACGAATCCCAATACAGGCTATGGTTATATTCAATATGAAGGACTAGAAGTAAGCAAGGGGGTATATAAAGTAAAAACATTTACTGAAAAACCAACGGAGGAAATTGCAGAGTCCTTTATAGCCAGTGGCGATTTTTTATGGAACGCCGGTATTTTTGCTTGGAAAGCAAGCACCATTATTGCTGCTTTTGAAAAGTATCAACCAGAAATGTTTGAATTATTTGATGGAGAAAAAGCAAACTTTAATACGGCTGCAGAAAAACAATCTATTCAAAAAATTTATCCG
>JBEGKS010000194.1:0-4768 GCA_041183945.1 Bacteroidota bacterium
AAGCATATTGGGTATTCCTCCATTAACCTTTATTTTTATTCCTTTAATGTTTATAACTACATTTATACATAGAAAGAATCAAAAAAGAAGAATCGCAAATAATAATGCGAATGGTGATGAAACTATTAATGGTTCTTGGTATTAAATATCTTGGTATTGATTAAAAAATAAAACAAGTAAAATGAAAAAAAATATAGTAGCTAACTTAATCATGGTTTTCTTCTTATTGGTTTTTCATTTTGCTTGTTCTTTAGGTTCTACTAAGCAGGCTATTTCTATAGTTCAACAAAATATTGGAACCTATGAAGGCAAGGCGGTTACTGAATATACATTAACCAACGCCGCTGGAATGCAGGTAGGCATTATTAATTACGGCGGTATACTTACTAAAATAATTACCCAAGCCAAGGATGGTAGTTATGGCGATGTACTTACAGGCTATGAAAAATTGGATGGTTACTTACAAAAAGGAAATCCTTATTTCGGTGCATTAATTGGTAGATATGCCAATAGATTAGCAAAGGGAACTTATACTATTGATGGGGTTCAGTATAAAGCAGCTTTAAATAACAATGGTCAGTCACTACATGGTGGCTTGAAAGGTTTTGATAAAGTTTTATGGGAAGCAACAGCTTTACCTGGCGATAGCAGTATTCAATTAGTATATCTAAGTAAGGATGGCGAGGAAGGTTATCCAGGAAATTTAAAAGTAGAAGTAGTGTATACATTAACTGCGAATAATGCAATTAAAATAGAATATACTGCAAGCACCGATAAAACCACGGTAATTAATTTAACCAATCATGCTTATTTTAATTTAAGCGCTGGTAAGTCCTCCACTATATATGATCATATTTTACAAATTAAAGCAGATAAGTATACACCTGTAGATAGTTTATTAATTCCAACAGGAGCATTAGTAGAGGTAAAAGGAACGCCGATGGATTTTACCAGTCCTAAAAAAATAGGAATAGACATAGATAAAGTAGCGGGAGGCTATGACCATAACTGGGTTTTAAATAAAGCAAATGGTTTAGCAGAAATTGCGAATGTATATGAACCTAATAGTGGAAGATATTTAACAGTAGCAACTACTGAACCAGGGCTTCAATTTTATTCAGGTAATTTTTTAGATGGAACTTTAACAGGTACTAAAAAAGGGATAGTCTATAATAAGCATTATGCACTTACTTTAGAAACACAACACTTCCCTGATAGTCCTAACCAGCCTGGCTTTCCAAGCACTGTTCTAAAACCAGGTGAAACCTATCACCAAACGACGGTGTATAGTTTTTCAACGAAATAAAAAGAGCTTTTTTATGATACTAAATGAGTCCCGTCTTCAATACTTGTAATGTAATAGCTTAATTCTTTATGCATTGCTTGATTATACTTAGCACTTAATGCTTTTGTTATTTCTTCTACCGCTGTTTTTTTGATAATATTAATAGTACAGCCGCCAAAGCCCCCTCCCATCATTCTTGCCCCTAATACATTTTCATTATTAGCTACAGCTTCTACTAAAAAATCTAATTCAGGACAACTCACTTCATATAAATTAGATAAACCTGTATGGGTCTCAAACATTTTTTTCCCAAATGCCTGCATATCGCCCTTCTCTAAATCCTGCACGGCTAGTTGAACTCGCAGTATTTCTTCCACTACATATTTACATCTTTGATATACCTTCAATCCACTTACATCTTTGGAAGCCAAACATACTTCTACTTGTTCAAGGCTTATATCTCTGAACGTTTTTACAGATGCGTATTTTTCTTGAATTATCTTTAAGCCCTGCTCACATTCTAACCTGCGGGTATTATATTCAGAGGAAGCAAGTGCATGTTTAATTTGAGTATCGAATAAAACAATACTATAATCATTTAATTCAATGGGATAATAAGTAAAGGCTAAACTATCGCAATCAAGTAAAATGGCTTTGTTTTTTTGTCCATGCAAACTTGCAAACATATCCATTATGCCACATTTTACCCCTGCAAATTTATGTTCTGCAGCTTGTGCCATTAATGCCATTTGCATTCTGCTAAACGATAAGCCATACAATTCATTCAATGCAAACAATACAGCACACTCTACAGCAGCAGAGCTTGAAAGGCCTGCACCTAGTGGTATATTGCCTTGTATACAAATATTAAAACCAGCTACTAGCTTTGTTTCATTAAGAGGTGTATTATTTTCAATACTATCTACATTATTCTCTTTACTATTAAATACCTGATCTACTACACCAATAATATAGTTCACCCATTGTGTAGCGTGAGGTGATAAGTTATTAATGGGTAGTATAATAGTTTCTCCTAAGTCCAAGGCTACCATATGTATAGCGCCGTCGGTTCTTTTGCCTATGGCTACTTCAATGTATTTATCAATGGCAGCTGGTAATACAAAACCATGGTTATAATCGGTATGTTCTCCTATTAAATTTATTATACCTGGCGATTTTAATACTAAGTCAGGGTTATGATTAAAATGATTTGAAAATTGAGTTCGAATAGATAACATAAAATAAAAGGTTTTATGTTAATTTATAATTTTTGTAGGCAAGTAGCAGCCGCTTCAAGTGTAGCTTCTTTTTTAGCAAAACATAATCTTATGACTTTGTTATCCGTGGCATCATGATAAAAAGCTGACATAGGTATGACCGCTACTCCATAGTCCTTCACTAATTTTTCTGCAAATACTTTATCTGACTCATTCGATATAGCAGCATAGCTATAAGATTCAAAATAAGAACCTGAAGAAGGAATATATTTTAAAGGAGTGCTTGCTAATAATTTTCTTAGGTAGTCTCTTTTGGCTTGATAGAACTTACCTAAACTTAAATAGGCTTCTTTATCCAACATATGTTTTGCGATACCTAATTGTTTAGGGGTATCGCAACTAAAGGCATTGAACTGATGTACTTTGCGGTACTCTTTCATTAAATTTTCTGGAGCTACGCAGTAGCCTAGCTTCCAGCCTGTGCAGTGATAAGTTTTACCAAAAGAAAAACAAACAAAACTACGCGCGAATAATTCGGGATACTTCATCACCGACTCATGTTTTTTATCATCATAAATTAAATGCTCGTATACCTCATCACTAATTAAATACAAATTATTTGAAACCACTATTTCTTGTAATTGTAGAATATCCTCTTTTGTCATTACCATCCCCGTTGGATTATGTGGCGTATTCATTAAAATAGCCTTTGTCTTTTTAGTAATGGCAGCCTTTAAGGTATCCCATGGAATACTATAATTAGGATAGCTTAAAGCAATGGGTACAACTACCCCTCCGTTGAATGTAATATTAGGTATATAACTATCGTAAGCAGGTTCAAAAATGATTACTTCATCGCCAGGTTGAATAATGGTAGAAAAAGCAGAAAAGATGGCATAGGTACCACCTGGTGTAACTGTAATTTCCGTTTCAGCATGAATAGTAGTTCCGTACAATGAATTAATTTTCTCCGCTAGCCTTTCTCTTAATAAAGGTACCCCATTGGTATGTGCATATTGATTCCCACCGGCCTTCATGGCCTCAGTGACACAATCAATAAGGGCTTCACTCATAGGAAAATCGGGAAAGCCCTGGCCTAAATTAATAGCATTATGCTTCACTGCCAATTGGCTCATCACTGTAAAAATACTAGTGCCAATATGGGGAAGCTTTGACTGCATCTATTCGTTAAAATTTCAATTGATTAGAGATACGCTTTAATTCTATCTCTGCCACTTTTGCGGTGTACTTTAAACTTACTAATCTGAAGCCTGCGTTTTCAAAACTTTGTTGGGCTTGTTTTACATCTACCATCGTAGCCTGACCTAATTGATATTTTTGCATGACTAAGTTGAGTAAAGATTGAGACATGCTATAATTATCGGTTTCAATAGGTAATTGTTCAATACTATTTTTATAAGCATCAAATGTTTTATAAGCATTCGTATAAATATCCTTGCTTAAACTTTGAGCTTGTAATTCAGCATTCTTTGCAGTAATTCTTGCATTAGATACTGTTCTTTTAGCGGCACCACCACCATATAAAGGAATAGCTAAATTCACCCCTAAAAATGGACCCTTAGTTTCATTCAATAAACTAAAACCCGCAGCTGAGCTACTGCTACTAATATTATAACCAGTGCTGGCTCTTAGTGTAGGATACATTAAAGCCCTAGTTTCTTTTTCTAACTGTTGGTTTATTTTTACTTGTGTATTTAAGGCAGCTAATTGAGGATTGTTGTTTATACCTATTGTAATACTATTAGCGCCTTTATCAAAACTTAATTGATTGTCAATTGAAATAGAATCGTTAATAATAATAGATGAAGAAATGTCTTCATTATTATTAATAGTTCTAGCTAAATCTGTTTTGGCTTGTGCAATAATTAATAATTGATTTTGCTTGGCTTGTAATAAAGCGTTTAAGTCAATATTAGATTGTAAAATATCGGTTTGATTGGCAACGCCTATTTGTTGTCTTGTTTTTACTATGTCTAATCTTTGTTGACTCGCTTCAATCGACTTTTCAATAGTTTTCAAAAAAGCTTGTTGACGCACTACATTATAATATTGTTGCATCACTTGTGCGGTGGTGTTCTGCATTTGTAATTGCAATAAAAAACCATTTTGTTTTTCAATCATGGCTAAACGATCCTTAAAAGCCATAATTCTATATCCATTAAAAATAATCACAGAGGCTGTAAGGCCCGCTGACAAGGTATTCCCGTCTACACCCGTTTTAGTAGTATTACGCGCAGGGTCGGCA
>JBEGKS010000195.1:0-3358 GCA_041183945.1 Bacteroidota bacterium
ACGATGTAACTTTTAGACTTTCGGTTGCGCTTTTATAATTGCTAGGGTATAATAACGATAGGCTTGGGGGTTGGCTTCAACGAAAAGGATGCAAATGAAGTTGAAATCGATTACGATTCGTGGCTGGAAGAAACACTTTCCCAGTATAAGCCGGATCTAGAGATATGTTTTGCTGCGATAGGTGATGCAAACTCCGACCAATATCCTCTTCAGGTAAATAATTTTGGAAAAGGTTTAGATGCCATTACCATAGAAATTGAAGCAGTAAATGTAGATGCCTTAGAAAAACTAGAAGCCGAAGGCGTGAAAGTGTACCCCAAGCCTAGCGCTATTCGCACCATTAAAAATAAAATTTTACAGAAGCAGTTTTATAAAGAAAATGAAATCCCCACTGCCTCTTTTGTTATTACGCTAAAACAATCCGATTTATTAAACCATATTTCCTTATTACCATCAGTGCATAAAATGGCTGAAGGCGGTTATGATGGGAAAGGAGTTCAAGTTATATCTACTGAAAAAGAAATTGAATTGGGTTTTAATGTTCCTTCAGTATTAGAACAGAAAATAAAAATTGCAAAAGAGATAGCCTTGATAGTTGGCATGAATGCCCATGGAGAAACAATTATTTACCCTCCTGCTGAAATGATTTTTGATCCTGTATATAATTTATTGGACTACCAATTAAGCCCAGCCAAATTGGAAGAAAAAGTTTTATGGAAGGCACAGGCCATTGCTAGAAAAGTAGTGCAAGGTTTAAATAGCCCCGGTTTATTTGCTATTGAATTATTTATTGATGGCAACGACGATGTATGGGTAAACGAAACAGCGCCTCGTGTGCATAATAGCGGACACCATACCATTGAAGCAAATTATTCTAGCCAGTACGATATGTTACTTAGAATATTACTAGACTTCCCTTTAGGTAATACCGATGCTATTTTACCTTCTGCCATTGTAAATATTATTGGTAGTGAAGGCTATAGCGGAGATGTTCATTATGAAGGACTGGAGGAAGTCTTGAAAATGGATAATGTATTTGTTCATATATATGGTAAGAAACAAACTAAGCCCGGTAGAAAAATGGGCCATGTAACCATTATAAGCAATGACTATCAGGATCTAACACATAAAGCCAATAAGATAAAACACACATTAAAGGCTGTTACTAAAGCTTAGGCTTTAGAATGGACTTTTTTACTTGTAAGTTTTTTAGATAGCCAATTCCAATTATACTTTTTAATTGAAGTCCTGGAGATTTTTTCAAAGGGCCAAAGATTTTAATTTTATCGTCGTACATTAAATCTAAACTATAAGTTGCCGAGAAATACTTATTAATTTTAAAAGTAAACATGTTGGTCATGTATAAATTAATATTTTCTGGCTTTTCATAATAGTTAGAGAAAAAATCGGCACGACCTTTATACGTAACATTTGGTGCAATGGTATTATTGTAATTCACCGTTACAAATAAACCCGTCTCTCTATTTATCTTTTTTCCAACAGGTACACCATAACTACCTAAATTAGAAAGTTTGGTATTTAATAATAAAGTAGTTCTTGATGTTAAGGGAGAAAAGAAAACCGAGAAAGTATTATTAGGTTTAAAGTCCAATCCCGCAGATAAAATAATATAGGCAGGTGATAAGAAAGAAGAAGTGAAATTAGCGTTTGACCCACTAAAGCTATAACCATCAAATAACTGTGAACGGAAATTGAATAAACCAGATAAGTACCACATACCGGTAGTGTCAATTCGGTATCCATATTTACTTAAGACATCTATTCTATCATCATTTTTTCTTCCCCCTAAACTTGTAGATTGTACAAAGCCTAAATTCAGGTCTAAATTATTATCCCAGCTTTGACGAGGCTTTTGGAAATAGGCATAATAATTAAAGTAACTATTAATAGCCATGTTAAAATTATCACCCCCTGCTGCCCAGTTGCTTAAAGAGCTTTGGGATAAATTAAAATTATACATTCCCCCCTGCTTCCAATTGTAATAACTGGTATCGTTGTCTTTTCTTATTGTTCTTGAAGTTTCTGACCTCAGTTTGGCCACTGCTATATTTTGAGCCATTAATGTCTGCACACCTATAACTGTCTGTACAACTATAAAAACTAAAACTGTAAGCAGACTTTTTCGCATGTAACTCAATATTTTTTCAAATATAGGAAGCCTTTGATAAATCATTGATTTCTAATTATATATAAATTATTAACACATATGTTCAATATTCTAAGTAAGGGTTTCATTATCAAATAATTAGAAGTTCTGGCTGACAAGTTGACACATTCTATTTTTTTAACTAAATTTGCGTTTCAAACCTAATTGAATGGAATTATTTACAACGGCAACCAAGCAGCATGATGAACTCAGACAAGGGGAAGCCTATGTATCTCGTGAGAATAAAGCGCCTTTTACTAAGTTTTTTCTGATAGAAAGCTATGGCTGTGCTATGAATTTTGCGGACAGTGAAGTGGTGGCATCTATTTTAGAAAAAAATGGATATGGCAGTACCCGTAATTTGGAAATGGCAGATTTAATTTTAATCAATACTTGTTCTATTAGAGAGAAGGCAGAACTTACTGTTCGAAAAAGATTAACCGAGTTTAGAAAGTACAAAGAACAAAAGCCAGGAATGTTAGTGGGTGTTTTGGGTTGTATGGCAGAGAGATTAAAATCAAAATTATTAGAAGAAGAAAAATTAGTGGACCTAGTAGTAGGCCCCGATGCTTATAGAACCCTACCCGATTTACTTATTGAAGCAGGCACTGGACAAAAAGCAGTGAATGTTTTATTAAGTCGTGATGAAACTTATTCAGATATTTCTCCCGTGCGTTTAGATAGCAATGGCATTAGTGGTTTTGTATCTATTATGCGTGGATGTAATAATATGTGTAGTTTTTGTGTAGTTCCATTTACAAGAGGTCGTGAAAGAAGTAGAGACGCATTTTCTATAGTAGCAGAATCCAAAGACTTATTTGATAAAGGATATAAAGAAGTAACACTGCTTGGACAAAATGTAGATAGTTATTATTGGACAAACCCTGAAACCAATACCCAGGTTACATTTGCGCAGCTATTAGAAAGTGTAGCTTTAATTAGTCCCTTATTAAGAGTTCGATTTAGTACCTCTCACCCGAAGGATATTACCGATGAAGTTTTATTCACCATGATGAAGTACCCCAATATTTGTAAATACATTCACCTACCTGTTCAAAGTGGTAGCACAAGAGTTTTACAATTAATGAACCGTACCTATACACGCGAATGGTATTTAGCCAAAGTAGCGCGTATAAAAGAACTCATGCCAGACTGTAGTATATCAGCCGATATCATTGCAGGCTTTTGCAC
>JBEGKS010000196.1:0-7183 GCA_041183945.1 Bacteroidota bacterium
GCAATTAATAAACCGTAAATGGATTTCTTAGACATTTTTACTATTTAAAAAACCACCCTATGATTGAGGTGGTTTTATTTTTATGCGTTACAATTTTTTTATGCCTAGTTTTTAATAATAGGGTTCTACTGCAGGTTTAGCCGTTTCATGACTTGTCCCTATGGTTTCATGTTTAGCATCAGTTGCTTCATGCTTTGCATCTGTTGCCTCATGTTTTGCGGCACCGTGTTCTTCTGCTTTCTTTTCTACTTTAATAGTAGCTTGCTCTTTAAAATAAGGATCGTAATCGTTGCGTAAATTTCTAAATGAACTACCATCCCATAAGAAGGCGCCAATGAACCATACAAATAATAATAATGGAACAATAATGGTCATGATTAAGTTTTTTACTTCATGCTTTAAGTGCATAAAATAAGCAACTATATAAAAAGCCTTGGCCATCATTAAAATAACAATGGTTCCCTTGATAGCTAATATTAATGAATGAGAAGTCAAGCTCATCATCCAGAAACCTAAGATTAATTCAACAATAGTAAATACCGATAAAATGATGGTTACTTTTTTAATTTCCGCCATCGCTTCTGCGTTATGCGCTTCGTGGTCTGTGTGTGAATGTGACATATAAATTTTTGAATGCTAATTATAATAAATAAAAGATAGTAAATACAAATACCCATACTAGGTCTACAAAGTGCCAGTATAAACCTGCTTTTTCAATCATTAAATAATGACCTCTTTGTTCAAACTTATCCATAAGAGTCATGATAAGCATAATGATATTTATAACTACCCCGCTAAATACGTGGAAGCCATGAAAACCAGTAATGGTAAAAAAGAAATTGGTAAAATTAGTAGAGCTTGCTGTTCCATCTGCATTTAAAAAAGGATTCGCACCCCACCAAGCACCTTCATGAAATAAATGATTCCACTCCCATGCTTGACAACTTAAAAAGGCAATACCTCCAATAATAGTTAAGATCATATTTCTCACCACGCCTTGCTTATCCATATTCTTACCAGCATGTACTGCTAATACCATGGTTACAGAGCTAACAATTAAAATAAAAGTCATGATACTTACAAACACCAAGGGTGCATGTACCCCTTCTGGAGCGAATGGGAAACTTCTAAAAACTTCATTTGAATTAGGCCATCCGTTCGTTGAAAAACGGACTGTACCATAAGAGATTAAAAAAGCACCGAAAGTAAAGGCATCGCTCATTAAAAAATACCACATCATTACTTTTCCGTACTCAGAATTAAAGGGGCTTTTTCCTCCTCCCCACAATTTTGCTTCATTTGGCGAAGCGGTTGTTGTTGTTGACATGTTCTGTTTCTATTTCAGTGCAAAAATATTGGCTATCAAGGATATTCGTATCAAAAAACCGGGTTTTTTTTGTATTTATCTTTAACAAAAGTGGCCCTTTTATCCAATCCAATGAAGGAAGACAAAAAGGTAAATCCAAAGTATATCTACAAAATGCCAGTAGGTTGATAGCAATTCTACCGGCAAGGTATTTTCTGTGTTGTTTTTGGCCAAAAATGACTTAAAAGACACCCCAATTAGCGCTAATACCCCACCTAAAACGTGCAATAAGTGCAAAAAGGTAATAACGAATAAAAAAGAGGCTGCCGAATTGCTTCTTGGACCCATTAAAGCAATATTATTGGCTTGAAGTGCCATGAAGCCTTGGACCTGTAAAATCATAAAAACTACCCCTAAAATGGCGGTTACGCTTAAAAACCCGCGGTAAGGGTTTTGAAGTCCTTCTTTGGCTTTTTTAACTGCCATTTGCATGGTAAAGCTACTTAGTAGTATAACCACGGTAGCGATAAAGAATACTTTAGGAAGTTCAAAGTCCAACCAATTGGATTGGCTCTTTTTTACAATATAGGCACTGGTTAATCCAGCAAACATCATTACAATGCTACCTAGTCCTGCATATAAATACATTTTTTGAGGATGTATTTTATTTTTTGTTTTTAATTCTGTTGCCATAATATAATTTTTATAATTTATCTGCGAGTAAGGCTAAATAAACAATAGGTAAATAAATATAACTGCTAAACATCACTCTTCTTGCTGCAGGCACGCCCATATTTTGATACAGTCTTATACATTGCACCACCATAAAAATATTGGACACAAGTAAAATCCACATACTTACCTGGCCTGTTAGGTTTAAGTAATAAGGTAGAAATCCAATAGGTATCATAAGCACTGCATACATAATACATTGAATGGCTGTAAAACGTGTAGGCCCTTCTTTTGCAGGTAATAATTTAAAACCTACTCTAGAATAATCGGCGTGCGTTACCCAAGCAATAGCCCAAAAATGAGGGAACTGCCATATGAATTGAATTAAGAATAATGCTAAACCTGCATACGCAAAATCGTCGTTGCCTGCTACCCATCCAATTAAACATGGAAGGGCTCCAGGAAAAGCGCCTACTAAAACAGCAATAGAATTTATTTTTTTTAGCGGCGTATAAATAAAAGCATATAAGAATAAACTAAAAGCAGAAAGTAGTGCAGAAGAAAAATTAAAATACTTCCACATAATGGCTACTCCTAGAACACCGGTAATAATAGCAAAAGTATAAGCTGTTTGTTGAGACATTCTTCCAGATGCCACTGGGCGATTCGCTGTGCGCTTCATTTGCGCATCGGTATCTTTTTCTACGGCCTGGTTAATGGCATTGGCACTTCCTGTAATACATAAGCCCGCAAAAGTTAAAAGTAAAATCATGGACCAGTCATAGGTCATTACTTTGGGAGCCAACATATAACAAATTACACAAGTAAACACCACTGTAAAACTCAGGGTGAATTTCATTAACTGTGCGTAATTTTTAAGTGTTTGTTTCAAGAAATATTTTTTTTCAAAAGTATAATTCAACAAAAAGAAAGTTCAACTGCCATTGTATCAAATTACAATGCCCTGAAATCAGGGCATTGTAAAACTGAATATTTTTAACTAGTGTGTTTCTGTTTCATCCGCACCCACCGGTGTGGTTTGTGGAATAAAATCATGTCCATCTTTACCGTAATCATAAGGCCAACGGTGTACTTCTGGTATTTCACCAGGCCAGTTACCATGACCAGGACGAATAGGTGTAGTCCACTCTAAAGTATTAGACTCCCATGGATTTAACACGGTTACTTTACGTCCTTTAAATATAGAGTAGAAGAAATTAATTAAGAACAAAATTTGAACAGCAAAAACAATCATGGCTACGGTGCTAATAAAACGATTTAACTCCGCAAATTGTTTAAAGCTCTCCCAAATACTAAAATCAAAATAACGACGAGGCATACCCGCTAAACCTTGATAATGCATTGGCCAGAAAATAAGCACCCGCTAATGTAATCCAAAAGTGAATGTACCCTAATGAATTATTTAAATAGCGACCATACATTTTAGGGAACCAATGATAAACACCTGCGAACATACCAAACATAGAGGCCACACCCATTACTATATGGAAATGCGCTACTACGAAATAACTATCGTGTAAATAAATATCTAATGCAGCGTTACCTAACCAAATACCTGTTAAACCACCAGAGATAAATAAACTTACAAATCCGATAGCAAATAACATACCTGGCGTGAAACGAATATTACCTCTCCATAAAGTAGTTAACCAGTTAAATACTTTAATCGCAGAAGGTACAGCAATTAATAAAGTTAATAGAACGAATACCGATCCTAAGAATGGGTTTAATCCTGTAACGAACATATGATGCGCCCAAACTAAGAAGGCTAAAATAGCAATAGCGAATAATGAACCCAACATAGCCATATAACCAAAGATAGGTTTACGAGAATTCACTGACATGATTTCAGAAACCATACCCATGGCTGGTAATAAGATAATGTATACCTCAGGGTGACCTAAGAACCAGAATAAGTGTTGGAATAAAATAGCAGAACCACCTTCGTTAGATAAAGCGCCCACACCATTTACATAAATATCAGAAAGATAAAAACTAGTACCGAAGTTTCTATCAAAAATTAATAAAATCATACCAGACAATAATACAGGGAAAGATAATACCCCTAATACTGCTGTAAAGAACAATGCCCAAATAGTTAAAGGTAAACGCGTCATGCTCATTCCTTTCGTACGCATGTTCAAAATAGTAGCGATATAGTTCAAGCCTCCTAATAAAGAAGAGACAACGAATAAGGCCATTGAAATAATCCATAAGTCCATACCTGTTTTAGAACCAGGAGAAGCATCATGTAAGGCAGACAATGGAGGATAAGCTGTCCAACCACCACTGAAAGGTCCTGTTTCTACAAATAAAGAAGATAACATGATAACACTTGCAGTAAAGAAGAACCAATAGCTTAACATATTCATAAATGGAGACGCCATATCGCGTGCACCCACTTGAAGCGGAATTAAAAAGTTCGCAAAAGTTCCAGACAAACCTGCTGTTAATACAAAGAATACCAATACCGTTCCATGTGTAGTGACTAAAGCATAATAAGCTTCTGGTGTAATTTGACCACCCTTTGCCCACTTACCTAAAAGAGATTCTAACCAAGGAAAACTTGCATCAGGATACCCTAATTGCAAACGGAATAATACGCTCATTAAACCACCTAATACTGCCCAAACCATACCTGTGATCAAGAATTGCTTCGCGATCATTTTATGGTCTTGACTAAATACATATTTAGTTAAGAAAGTATCATGGTGTTCATGATGACCGTGATCATCGTGTCCGTGACTTTCATGACCTTCGTGATTATGTAATGCTGCTTCGTGACTCATACCTTTTATTTAAATATTTTAATCTTTCTATTGTTGTTATTACATTTTTACTGTAGCTGCTTTAGCAGTTGTATCTGCTACTACTACCGGCACTGCAGTGGGATCCTTTTCAGGAAAAGCAGTGAAGTATTGTGGCTTTTGTTTCGCCATCCATAAATCATACTCTTCTTGGTCTACTACTTCAATCACTCCTTTCATAGAGTAGTGACCATTCCCACACATTTGATCACAAGAAATTTCATAAGCAAAATTAGGATTACCTGTTTTCTCACGCATTTCTTTAGTGGTGTATAAAGGTGTAAACCACATGGTGGTAGGAATACCTGGAACAGCGTCCATCTTTAAACGGAAATGTGTTAATCCCACATCATGAATAACATCTCTTGAACCAAGTATTAATTTAACGGGAGTACCTTTTACTACATACATAGTTTGCTCCAATAAAATATCGTCTTTAGAATAATTATCGTCCCAAACAATACCAACAGAGTTGGTAGCAGGGTCAATATTCTTATAATATTTTTTTCCAAATACAGCGTCTTTTCCTGGGTAACGGAATATCCATCCAAATTGTTTTCCAGTTACTTCTACCACCATGGCGTTCTTAGGAGGTTCTCCTGTGAAGAAAAACCAGTTACGTAAACCAAACACTACTAGTACAGTTAATGCAATAGCAGGAATAGCTGTCCAAATTAATTCTAATTTAGTGCTATGTGCAAAGAAGAATACTTTTCTATTTTTATCTTCTTGGTATTTGTACGCAAACCAGAATAATAATACTTGGGTAATTACAAATACAATACCTGTAATAATTAAAGTCACAAAAAGCATTTGATCTACTTTCTCTCCTTGAACACTTGCCGCACCTTGTGCTAATTGTGTTTTACCGTAATAGGCTTTATTACAAACGTAAATACCTATAAAGCCTAGGACCAAAAAAGCAACCATCAAAAATCCGTTGATTTTGTTGTTTTGTTGACGACTGGCTTCTTCGCCTTTTAAAATGGATACGTACTCACTTGCTTTGGCAATTTGAAAAATTACCACGAAAATAAAGACGATGATTGCAACAGATAAAATTAAACTCATATTTCGTTTTTTCTAAATCAAAAATTATACTTGATGAATGATACTTTCTTTTAAGAAAGGATGGTATTTAGGTATTAAAGGCTTGCTTGCTAAAGAGCGCGCTACCATTAATATCATTACACCAACGAAGAAAGATAAAATACCAAAATCTAACCAACCTAATGAAACGTGTTCTTTCATTAAAGAACCCATTACCATTTGATAGAAATCAATCCAGTGTCCAAATAAAATAAGTACCGCCATGAAGGCAACTAAAGTAAAATTACGTTTAGCAGAACGCTTCATTAATATAATTAATGGGCAAAGGAAATTGATAAATAAGTTCAAGAAGAAAATAGGTTTGTAGGCTCCTTGCACACGGTGCTTGAAGTAAACTGTTTCTTCAGGAATATTCGCATACCAAATAAGCATGTATTGAGAGAACCATAAATAAGTCCAGAATATAGAGAAGGCAAACATGAATTTACCTACATCATGTAAGTGCTCGCTGTTTGATAATTCCATATAGCCTTTGTTTTTCATGTACACTAACCATAAAGCAATTAAGGCCATACCTGCCACAAAAGAACTTGCGAAAGTATACCAGCTATACATAGTAGAATACTACCAATGAGCGTCAAGGCTCATTAACCATAACCAAGGAATAGTAGAAGCTACTGTTAAACCAAACCACACTAAGAAAAATCCTGAGCGGGTCATGCTTCTAATATTAAATTTATGTGCAGTTTCGTGATCCATAGGAGCGATGTCTGCTTCTAAACTAATTTGACGCATTCTGTATCCGAAATAACTCCAAAGAATAATAGTAAGTGAAGTCCAAATAATAAAGAAAGTAGGATTCAAGAAACCAGCCTTTCCTTTTAAGATAGGATCCTTGGCCACTGCTTCCGCATCTAACCAATGATAGATATGATGATTATGACTTAATACTACATAGAATAATACTAATAAAGTAATACCACCAAAAATGGGTACTAAAGTTGAAATAGCTTCTGCAATTCTTCTGAAAGATTGCATCCAAGCTGCTTGTGCCATAGTGTTAAAACATATAAAGAACATAGCAGCATTAGTTACTAAAGTCCAAAAAATAGTATTGTACATTAAGGTTCCCCAAAAATGTACTTGCTCATGTTCGTCTGAACTAAATCCTTTGGTAAACATACCATACAATAAAGCAGCGGCGCCTATGCCTATTAATGCATAAGACCATGTTTTAAGATTACCAGGAATTTCGAATTGCTCTTTAATAGATGCCATCTTACTTCTTTTGTTTATTCTTAATATATTTTATAATCATCCAGCGTTG
>JBEGKS010000197.1:0-2629 GCA_041183945.1 Bacteroidota bacterium
AAGTAGGCATCTGTTTTTAAGATGAATAAATTCATATCCTTATGATCATATAAGGCAGCCGTATCTAATAAATGTAAAGCCTCTTTGTATTTTCGAGTGGCTAGTAATAAATCGGCCTTCTTAATCATCAGTAAAGCAGAAGAAGGATATTGATCGAGGGCAATATTGGCCGCTTCAATCGCTTCCCCTATTTCATCCTTCTCATCAAGGTGCTCGATGATTCTTTCAAAGTCATCTTCTTCTATATAGGAGTTGGTACGCCCTAATTTTAGGTTCTGGTACCTTTGCATTAATTCATGAATATCTCCGCCCTCCTCGTCACGATGGTTATCGAACATGGCTTTTTCATTTATGGGTTAGGAATAAAGCATTGATTTTCAATGATTTAAAAAATAAATATTGGCTATCATTGCTTTAAATAAATATACAATGAACATATTAATTATCCATAATTTGTTCTTCACATACCCCTATAAATAGGTTAAAAATAATTTTGTGGCTGAAATTGTAAAATACTTACCTTTGAACTGATCATGCGTACTATAAAAAACATATTAATAAGCACTTGCTTGACTATTGTGCTACTTATCTCTGAAAGTAGTTACGCCTCTACTATTGTAAATGGTAGCACCGAATCTAAAAAGATGGTGGAAAAATACAGCTTAAAAAACATAGGAAACCTTACACATAAGACGGCTACTTTTTATACTTTAAAATCTAGTTTAGAATTTAAAGGAATTGCCTCTATGAACATGAGTGGTTCTGTGAACAATAGCAATTATCTTAAATACAATAAGGGCAATATTTCTTACGTCATTCCTTATCGCTACAAAGTGGTTTTGTCTAAATTCAAAACTCCTAGTCCAGTTCAACCTTAATATTCAACCTTTATTTTAAAAGGTTTAGTTTTCAATCTTCCTTACTCTTACTAAATTTTCCTAGATTTTACTTTTCATCTATTGCTTGATACAATTCATTATTAATTGTAAACAGGCTTAATGAAAGTGGACTCAAATCCAATTGAGTGGCTTGATATTTAATGCGCATGCCCTTTGCGCTTGTTATAGTATAAGACAGAACCAAACCTGGAATATTTTTAAATCCTAATTCAAATTGATTCACTGTTAAGTTTAAAGCATCGGTATATAAAATATCATAGATAGATCCATCGCTCCATTTTAGTTGCATGGCTTTACAGCGGTAGCCTAATATATTCATGGTTGAATCAGCCGCTATTTCTTCTTGAGTTACTATATTATTTTTTGAAACAGGCGGGTAATTAATAGTTTGCAGAAAATGGCTTTGACCAATATCCTTAGTAATAGTTGCCTTATCTAATTGTGTATTAAATAAAAATGTTTGTACTAACTGAGCAGTGGTTAATCTAGTTTTACATTGATTTCCTTTTACCCAAACTTCTTTTATGCCAATAGGCAATACCTCTGCATTTGCTTTTTGTTCAGTGATTTGAAACTGAAGGGCACACTCTCCCACTAGCTTGGTTTGAGCGTAAGATGAAGCCGTTAAGAAGAAGAGGCTTATAATTAGGGGGGTAATTTTAAACTTCAGGGGGATTGAGGGGGATTGTTAGTTTATTTTTTTGTTTTATCCTTTAGCGTTTGTACTTTTTTCTGAGCCTCCAACATTTGCTCGTACTTAGACTGCCAATTACTTTTCTTTTTCGGTGTTTTACGTTTTACTTCAATACCTGCTAAAATTTTATCATGGTTAATGATAAATTTCTGAATCACTAACTGCATAAGTAAAGTAATTACGTTAGAAACAGTATAATACCAAGTTAAGGCAGAAGGCAAACCGTTAAATATAAATAATAATACAAATGGGAATATATAAGGCATGTACTTTAACGCAGGATTGTCTTGCGTTGGAGTCATGGCCATATTATAAACAGACATTAATAAGCTTGTAATAACTGCAGTAAGTGTAAATAAACTAATATGGTTACCAAAACTAGGTATGGTAAAAGGAAGCGTTGCGATAGAGTCGTAGCTAGATAAATCATGGCTCCATAAGAACGACTGCCCTCTTAAGGTAATATTAGAATTAAAGAAACTATAGAGCGCAAAGAAGATAGGAATTTGTAATAAAGCGGGGATACAGCCACCTAATGGGTTTACACCTGCTTCTCTAAAGAGTTTCATTTGCTCCATGGCAAAGCCTTGTTGGTCGTCGCCTAATTTTTTCTTAATCTCATCTAATTCAGGTTTCAAAACTTTCATCTTGGCACTACTCAAATAACTTGAATAGGTAAGTGGAGAAGTCACCAGTCTAATAAATATTGTCAACCATAAAACCACCCATCCAAAATTTTTGACAAAGCCTGCTATAAAGTCAAATACAGGCATTAAAATATATTTATTAATAGGACGAACAAAAGAATATAAGTCTCTTCCTAAGTTTACAATTTTCTCCATTTCAGGAGCCTGCGTTTTTAGGATTTGAAAGTCATTAGGACCATAGTATAATGATAAGGCAATACTTGCATTGGTACCTGTTACTTTAGTTTGTAACTGTGATTGAAGGGCACCTAAACTATTACTACTATCTAGACTTCTTTGCCAATTCAAATTACCCGATGCAAAACCCTCTTTAGCTATTAAAGTAGTGG
>JBEGKS010000197.1:2640-5968 GCA_041183945.1 Bacteroidota bacterium
ATATAATCAAATTCTCCACCTTCAGAAAAACAGATATTGGACATTTGACGCTCATACACTGAAGTTCGCTCTTGTTGGTAAGCATGTACATCCCATACAAAATTCAATTTTTGATTGGTTAATAATTGATCTGTACCTTCTAATTGAATATTCCAATCAACATTATATTTATTTGCTTCTAATGTAAACTGATGACGAACCGTTTTTCCAGCAGGGGTAGTATAAGCATACTCAATTTTTTGTGCACCCTTTTCACCAGCAGTGATTGTCTTTGTTGGAAATAAAATATGATTGACTTGAAGTACTTTATTATCTCCAATATTAATTGGGTAATTTAAAGAACTACTATCTCCTAAAGTAACTAACTGCTTTTTATAGTTTTTATAATTTTTAAGTGTTACTTCAGCTACTTGTCCACCTTTGTTACTGAACTTTACTTTTACCACCTCATTCTCTAAATAACTGAACTCTTCTTTTACAGTATCTATACTATTTACAATAGCGCCAGAATTTGAATCTAATCTTACAGGATTTTGTAAAGCAGCTGCTTTATCGGCAGTTGCTTTCATCATAGCTACAGAATCATCAAAATGCTTTTTATAAGTAGCTAACTCTGTTTGTTGCTTGTTGGTGTACCAGAAGTACATAAAAAACAAACCGGCCAATAATACAAAACCAATGACTGTATTTTTATCAGTATTCATACGCAGAATTTAATCGTAATTAACGAGGGCCAAAGGTATCGTTTTTTTACAAATTTCGGCTGTATTTACCCCCTACCTGGTAAAGCGTATTGGAAATTTCCCCTAAACTGCAATATTTGACCGCTTCCATTAAAACGGCAAATATATTGTCATTTTGCAAGGCTGCTTTTTGGAGCTTTTTGAGATATTGAGCACTGACTAATTGGTGCCTTTTTTGGAAACTTGCTAGGTTTTTAATTTGTAGATTTTGTTCGGTAGAAGAGGACCTAAAAATGGCCTGCGTGTCGGCATTATTTTTTTGACTTGGATGCACAAAACTATTTACCCCAATAATGGGAATTTCACCTGCATGTTTTTTAGTTTCATATTGCAAACTTTCTTCCTGAATTTTTGTGCGTTGATACATTCTTTCCATTGCCCCTAAAACACCTCCTCTATTATTTATTCTTTCAAACTCTTGCATCACTGCCTCTTCTACTAAGTCGGTTAACTCCGTAATTAAAAAACTGCCTTGTTGAAAATTCTCCACCTTGGTAGTGCCTAATTCTTTATTAATAATTAATTGTATGGCTAAGGCGCGTCTAACACTTTCTTCAGTAGGTGTGGTAATGGCTTCATCATAAGCATTGGTATGTAAACTATTGCACTGGTCGTATATAGCATACAAGGCTTGCAGGGTGGTTCTTATATCATTAAAATCTATTTCCTGTGCATGCAAACTTCTTCCACTAGTTTGTATATGGTATTTTAATTTTTGAGAACGCTCATTGGCATGGTATTTATGCTTCATGGCATTGGCCCAAATTCTTCTAGCCACTCTTCCAATGACAGCATATTCCGGATCCATTCCATTACTAAAGAAAAAACTTAGGTTAGCAGTAAAGTCATCAATAGCGATACCTCTATTCATAAAATATTCTACATAGGTAAACCCATTGGCTAAAGTAAAAGCCAATTGCGTAATAGGGTTCGCTCCTGCTTCTGCAATATGATATCCAGAAATAGAAACACTATAAAAATGTTTGACTTTATTTTCAGCAAAATAGGCTTGCACATCGCCCATCATTTTTAAAGCAAAATCGGTAGAGAAAATACAAGTGTTTTGTGCTTGGTCTTCTTTTAATATATCGGCTTGTAAAGTTCCTCTTACACTACTTAATACCTCCTGCTTTATTTTATTATACACTGCAGGCTCCAAAACTTGATCTCCTGAAACACCTAATAATTGAAGACCTAGGCCGTTATGCCAGTCTTTAAAATTTAATGATTTGTTTACATTGAAATATTCCGGAGAGGTGGCCCCTTTAAACAAGAGCTTTATTTTCTTTCTTACAGTAGGCCATAATTTATTTGCTGTAATATATTTTTCGCAGGCTTGGTCAATGGCTGTATTAAAAAATTGCGCCATTAGTATGGGTGCTGGCCCATTAATAGTCATACTAACAGAAGTACTTGGGCTATTTAAATCAATGCCACTATATAATTTTTTAGCATCGTCAATGTTTGCCACATTCACACCCGCATTACCAATTTTACCATATACATCTAATCTTTTTTCAGGATCATGTCCATATAAAGTAACACTATCAAATGCGGTGGAAAGTCGTATTGCATTTTGCCCCTTACTTAAAAAATGAAATCTTGCATTGGTTCTTTCAGGACAACCTTCGCCTGCAAACATCCTGGTAGGGTCTTCATTGTTTTGTTTGAATTTAAAAACCCCCACTGTATAAGGAAAATAACCTGGTAAGTTTTCTTTCAAATGCCATTGTGCAATATCACCCCAGTCTTTAAAACTAGGTACTTGAACTTTTTGAATAAGGGTTCCAGAGGGTGTTTCAAAACGAATAGATTGCTTTGTCTTTTTCCCTTTTTGATCTATCTCTATAAAAGCTTCTTTATATGATTTGCTTTTTGCAGGCCAATCTATTATTAATTGTTTTACTTCTTTGTCAATACCCTCTTCAATAAGCTGGTTAGCCTTTATAATTTTTTTATCGTCTTTTAAACTAGGCTCTTTTAAAACTTCTTGAAAGCAATACCACTTAGACGCTTTATTTTTCTGTTCTTCTATCCATTGATTATTTTTTTGAATTGCCGTTACAATTTCTCCTAAATACTGGGTTCTTTTATTCGGAATGGTTGGTGCGGTTACTTCATTTTCATTATAGTTAGTTTCCCATGGAAGTAAATTCCATTTTATAGAATGTGTTTGAAAAACAGTCTCTGCTAATGTATTGTACATGGCCTGCATCCCAGGATCGTTGAAATGAGAAGCAATGGTTCCAAATATAGGAAGCTGCTTTTTTTCATTCTCCCATATATGATGTGAACGACGATATTGTTTTCTTACATCTCTCACGGCGTCTAAACCCCCTGCTCTATCGAATTTATTAATAGCAATTAATTTTGCATAATCAATCATATTAATTTTCTCCAATTGTGTAGGTGCACCAAATTCAGGTGTCATTACATAAATAGGAATACTTACATAATCAATAATGGTGGCATCGTTCTGGCCCACCCCTGCTGTTTCAATAATAATAGCATCGTAGCCTGCCTCTATTAAAAGTGCAATCACGCCATCCATGGAACTTGCAATGGTATTTTTATCAGACCTAGTG
>JBEGKS010000198.1:0-3324 GCA_041183945.1 Bacteroidota bacterium
AGTCTACTACTTGTTAGTGTTAACAAGTACATTTTATAAGAGAAAAATATTAGAAATGAGAACCCTTTTATTGATAAGCCTTAGCATTCTTTCTTTATTCAGCAATGCACAAAATCCTAAAAATAGCAAACCTCTAAAAGCCAATGCTAGCCTAGAATCCACTACGCATAAACCTAAATTAGTTGTAGGTATTGTAGTAGATCAAATGCGTTGGGATTATGTCAATAGATTCAAACCTTTTTTTAAGTCTTCTTCGGGATTTACAAGATTCATCAATGAAGGCGCTTCTGTGGATAATACTTTAATTCCTTACTTACCTACTGTGACTGCCTGTGGTCATGCCTGTGTATATACAGGTTCTGTTCCAGCCTTGCATGGCATCGCAGGTAATGAATGGTATGACAATGTCAAACAAAAAAAAGTATACTGTGTGGAGGACGCCAATGTGCAAACCCTTGGAAGTAGCAATAATGCTGCAGGTCAAATGAGTCCTGTGAATGTATGGACAACTACCCTAGGCGATGAATTTAAATTAGCTAGTAATTTTAAAAGTAAAGTATTTGGCATTTCTTTAAAAGATAGAGGAGCCATTATACCTGCTGGTCATAGTGCCAATGGCGCTTTTTGGTATGATAGTAAAACGGGAAATTTTATTAGTTCTACTTTTTACGGAAAAACCCTGCCTTCATGGGTAATTAATTATAATAGTTTACACCGCCCCGACAGCTTATATAATTTAGATTGGAATTTAAGTTTACCCGCATCTGTTTATGAAGCCAATTGTGATGTGGATGAAAATACATATGAGTCAACTCCTTTTGGTAAAGAGGCTAAACATTTCCCTTATGCTTTAAAAAGTTTTATAGCAAAAGATTATGGTAAAATTTCTACCACTCCTTATGGAAATAGCTTAGTTGAGGAATTAGCCAAGCAAGCCATTGCAAATGAAGCCATGGGCGCTGATGATATTACCGACTTACTTGCTGTAAGTTTTTCTTCTCCTGATTATATTGGACATAGTTTTGGTCCAGACTCTTGGGAAACCATGGATGGCTATATTAAATTAGATGAAATCTTAGCCGACTTTTTTACTTATTTAGATAAGCAAGTGGGCAAAGACAACTATACTGTTTTTTTAACAGCCGATCATGCAGTGGCTAATATACCTGCATTTAATACTAAACATCAAATACCTGGTGGCTTAAGTAATGAAGCTGCAATAAAAAATGAAATTGGGGCCATGTTAACTGCTAAAGGTTTAAGTGCTAACCTAATTAGTTTTATTGGCGAGGGCAATATTTATTTCAACCACCCCTTAATGGATAGCTTACATTTAACTCAAGATAAATTAGTTGATTTAGTAAGCTCCTTTTTAGAGAAAAAGCCCGATGTCTTACAAATAGTAGAATCAAGACATGCAGCAATTGCACCTATTCCTGCTTCTTTAAGAGAAAGAATTGTGAATGGCTATAACGCGAAAAGAAGTGGTGACTTAGTCATTATTAATAAATCGGGCTATGTAGATGGATTTGTAACAGGCACTAGCCATGGCACATTATACAATTACGATGCACATATTCCTTTATTGTTTTTTGGAAAGGGTATCAAAAAAACATCGGTTCATCGTGAAACCTATATGACCGATATTGCTCCTACTATAACTGCCTTATTAGGTATTCAAATGCCTAGCGGTTCTATTGGAAAACCAATTACAGAAATCTTTCAATAACTTAAAAAATAAAAATCATGAAAAAATTACTATTTGCTGGATTATTTTTAATGGCAACCAACTTTTCATTTGCCGCAGATAAGTGCAGTGCAGATTGTCATAAAGCAGAGCATAAGTGCACAAAAGCTTGTCACAAAGACGGAGCAGGTCATATAGCTAATCATGGAGAGAAAGGGCATATGTGCACTGCAAAGGATTGCAAGCATGAATGTAGTGCTGCATGTATGAAGAAATAAATACACTAATTTAGAAATAACACAAATCCTCTCCTCGCTCTGCGCATTGCTCGAAAGCTCGTCTAGGATTAGTATTATTATCTAAATTAAACATATAAAAACCCCGATAGCTAATAACTACCGGGTTTTTCTTTTATGGAGCTACTTACTTTAGGTAAGTATTATTTCTAAATTTATTTGAATTATTTAGCAAGCTTTTTTTGCAAATTCGAATCCAAGGCATCTAAGAACTCTTCAGTATAAACATAGTGATCGCCATGTTTTACTTTATTGCCGTGTACACATACTGCTAAATCTTTGGTCATAATTCCAGACTCTACTGTCTCCACACAAACTTCTTCTAAAGCTTTAGAGAAACGAATTAATTCTTGGTTATTATCTAATTGACCACGGAACTCTAATCCTCTTGTCCATGCAAAAATAGATGCAATAGGGTTTGTAGATGTTCTATTTCCTTTTTGGTGTTCACGGAAATGGCGTGTTACTGTACCATGCGCCGCTTCTGCTTCCATAACCTTACCATCGGGTGTAATTAAGGTAGAAGTCATTAAACCTAATGAACCAAAGCCTTGTGCCACTGTATCTGATTGAACGTCACCATCATAATTCTTACAAGCCCATACAAAATTACCATTCCACTTTAAAGCAGAAGCCACCATGTCATCAATTAAACGGTGCTCATAAGTAATACCTGCTGCATCATACTTGGCTTTAAATTCATTTTGATATACTTCTTCAAAAATATCTTTGAAACGACCATCATATTTTTTCAAAATGGTATTTTTTGTAGATAAATACAAAGGCCATTTTTTAGCTAAGGCTTGATTAAAACAAGCACGGGCAAAACCATAAATACTTTCATCGGTATTGTACATCGCCATCGCTACTCCATCGCCTTTGAAATTAAATACTTCAAACTCTTGCTTCGTACCATCTTCACCTTCAAACTTAATAGTTAATTTACCTTTTCCTTTAGTTACAAAATCGGTAGCACGGTATTGATCTCCAAAAGCATGACGACCAATGCAAATAGGTGCAGTCCAATTAGGCACTAAGCGAGGCACATTATTACAAACAATGGGTTCTCTAAAAACAGTACCATCTAAAATATTACGAATAGTCCCATTAGGGCTCTTCCACATTTGTTTTAACTTAAACTCTTCTACTCTTTGTTCATCTGGCGTAATGGTGGCACATTTAATACCTACTCCATATTGCTTAATGGCATTGGCGGCATCCACTGTTACCTGATCGTTGGTTTCGTCACGATACTCCATACCTAAATCATAATACTTAATATCAATTTCTAAATAAGGAAGTATTAATTTGTCTTTAATAAATTTCCAGATAATTCTGGTC
>JBEGKS010000199.1:0-3310 GCA_041183945.1 Bacteroidota bacterium
AGGGTCGCTGGTTTCTAATAACTCAATCTTGGTGCTTTTTTGCAGAAAAAAGGCGGTATTTACGGCTTCGCTAGCCACGGTTTCGGTTTTATAGCAGGGGCTTCCTAAGAGTTGTTCAAATAAAGGAATGCTTTTGGCTAGGTCCTTTACAGCGATGCCTATATGTTCTACTTTATAATCCATGGTTCTATTGTTTTACGAATTGGGAAAAAATTACCTTTAATGCTTAACGAATTCAATAAAATCAAGCCTTAAGCTTTAGCTTTGTGCTTTAGAAAAAATCAAATTCGGATATGTTAAAATTACCAATTTATCTTGATCATAATGCAACTACCCCCATGGATCCTAGGGTTTTAGAAGCAATGATCCCCTATTTTGTCGAAAACTTCGGAAATGCGGCTAGTCGTAACCATTCTTTTGGATGGCAAGCAGAAGAGGCAGTGGATTATGCGCGTGAGCAAGTGGCCCAATTAATTGGCGCCGATCCTAAGGAAATTATATTCACTTCCGGTGCTACCGAAGGGGATAACCTAGGTATCAAAGGTGTATATGAAATGTATGCAAGCAAGGGTAATCATATTATTACTTGCACTACAGAACATAAAGCTGTTTTAGATACTTGTAAGCACTTAGAAAAATTGGGTGCTGAAGTGACTTATTTAGAAGTTCAGCCTGATGGTTTAATAGACTTAAAACAATTAGAAGCTGCTATGAAGCCTACTACAATTTTAGTAGCCATCATGTATGCGAATAATGAAATTGGCGTGATACAACCCGTAAAAGAAATTGGAGCGATTGCTAAAAAGCATGGCGCTTTATTTTTTACAGATGCAGTGCAAGCAGTGGGAAAAATTCCTGTGGATGTGATTGCAGACGGAATAGATATCATGGCTTTTACCGCGCATAAAATGTATGGTCCTAAAGGTGTAGGTGCTTTATATGTGAGAAGAAAAAACCCGCGTGTAAAAGTAACTGCACAAGTAGACGGCGGTGGACATGAAAGAGGAATGCGTAGTGGTACTTTAAATGTACCAGGTATTGTAGGCTTTGGAAAAGCATGTGAGTTAGCGCGTTTAGAAATGGCTGCTGATACTGAAAGAATTTCAAAATTAAGAGACAAGTTAGAAAATGCCTTAAAGCAAATTGATGAGTCTTATGTGAATGGGAATCCAGCACACCGTTTACCACATGTAAGTAATATCTCTTTTAAATATGTGGAAGGAGAAGGTTTAATGATGGGCTTCAACAAGGACATCGCTTTATCTTCTGGTTCTGCTTGTACCTCTGCTTCTTTAGAGCCTAGTTATGTTTTAAAAGCCTTAGGTTTAGGAGATGACTTAGCACATAGCTCTCTTCGTTTTGGTTTAGGAAGATATACCACTGAAGAACAAATTGATTTTACGATTAAAGCAGTAACGGATACCGTTTTAAAACTAAGAGAAATGAGTCCTTTATGGGAAATGTTTAAAGAGGGGATTGACATTGACGCGATTCAATGGGCACATCATTAAACATTGCAAGATGAGAAACTGAAGGTTTCGAGTCTTGAAATGTTAATGTGTACTTTCTCAAATGGGCACACCACTAAAATGGGTGTGTATCTCTAGTTTCGAATTTTTTTAATAATTTTGAAAATATAAAATAAAAATAAAATGGCATATTCAGATAAAGTAATCGATCATTATTCTAATCCTAAAAATGTAGGAACATTAGATAAAGGTTCTAAGAGTGTAGGTACAGGTTTAGTAGGTGCACCTGAGTGCGGAGACGTGATGCGTTTGCAAATTCAAGTGGACGAAGCGACTGGTGTGATTACCGATGCAAAATTTAAAACATTTGGTTGTGGTTCAGCCATTGCTTCTTCTTCTTTGGCTACTGAGTGGTTAAAGGGAAAAACAATTGACGAAGCTGTTAAGATTGACAATATGGATTTAGTAGAGGAATTAAATTTACCTCCTGTTAAAATTCACTGTTCAGTATTAGCAGAAGATGCTATTAAAGCAGCTATCAATGATTTTCGCGTGAAGAACGGACTAGCTGAATTAGTATTTGAACAAAGCCACGTTTAATTTAGGTCTTCTATTTACAACCTATGAGCGAAGTAGCCCAAGAAAATTCAATTTATGTTAGTGCTAAGGCAAAGGCTAAAGTATTGCAATTAATGCAGGACGCTGGCGTTGCAGGAGATGCTAACTATTTTTTAAGAGTAGGGGTTGTGGGCGGCGGTTGTTCTGGATTAAGTTATAAGCTGGATTTTGATAATGAAATTAAACCCATGGATCAAGTCTTTGAAGACAATGGCGTTAAGATCGTGACCGATTTAAAAAGCTTTTTATACTTAGTGAATACCGAGTTGGAATTTTCAGATGGATTAAATGGAAAAGGCTTTTATTTCAACAATCCCAATGCCAGTAGAAGTTGTGGATGCGGAGAAAGCTTCGCGGTCTAATTAAAATAGCCCCCTAAGAAAGGCTAGCAAAACAAAACATAAGATTTTAGAAAATCATAAGATTATTATAATATTCAATGCCTCGTTATCACGGGGCATTTTTTTTGTAGCTTTGACCCATGTGGGCAATTTGTAAAAAAGAGTGGGCGCAGTATTTTAATGGCTTAACAGGCTATCTTGTTATTGGCTTTTACTTAATCGTCAATGGGCTGGTTTTATTTGTACTTCCCAATTTTAATGTACTGGATGCTGGCTATGCTTCTTTGCAAGTGTATTTCGATTTTGCCCCTTGGTTTTTGCTACTCTTGGTACCTGCCATTACCATGCATAGTTTTTCAGACGAATTCAAGCAAGGCACTTATGAAATAATTAGAACCTTACCCATTTCACCGTTTCAATTAGTAGTAGGAAAATTTTTAGGAAATGTATTCATTCTACTTGTAGCCATCCTACCTACTTTATTATATGCATTTACTTTAAACGCCTTAAGTGATATTGGAGGAATAGATTTTGGAGCTACTACTGGTTCCTATTTTGGTTTACTATTTTTAGCGGCTTGCTATACGATGATAGGTATTTACATTAGTAGTATTACCAAAAATAATTTGGTCTCTTTATTGGTCTCCATTTTGGTTTGTATTTTACTATTCAAAGGCTTTCATTTTTTAAGTTTAATACCCGCTTTTGCAAATGGAACCGATTTTTACATAAGTAAGCTAGGTTTAGAATCGCACTATATCAATATGAGTAAAGGCCTGCTTACAGCAGGTGACATTTTTTATTTTTGCTCTATACTGGTTTTATTTGCCATAGGAAGCGTGGAGAACATAAAAGGTAAAGTAAAATATCTTATTACCGTAG
>JBEGKS010000200.1:0-3292 GCA_041183945.1 Bacteroidota bacterium
GCAGTATTGGGTAATTGGGATATTGAAAAAAGCTTACCTCTTACCAAAATAAAAGATGCTGATTATCAAGATGGTGTTTATTGTGAATTAGCCTTAGATTTAAAGGAAACAACTGTTCCTTTTATTTATAAATATGGAATTTATGATCAAAAAAAGAAATTATTTATAAATTATGAAGCAGGTAACAATAGAGTTATTTATGAACCTGCTAGTAAAAATAAATTAGTTATTTGCAATGATGGTTTTGCCGCCTTAAATAGTACAGAGTGGAAAGGAGCTGGGGTAGCCATTCCTGTATTCTCCTTAAGATCGAATGAAGGTTGTGGGGTGGGTGAATTTTCAGATATTAAATTACTTGTAGACTGGTCAAAAAAAATTGGGCTTAAATTAATTCAGCTACTACCTGTAAACGATACAACGGCTACCCATACCTGGATGGATTCTTATCCTTATGCTGCTATATCGGCATTTGCACTTCATCCACTACTTATAAGAATAGATGAAATGATTTTGCCGAAGCAAGAAAGTTTAATTGAATCTTATATATTTGAAAAAGAAAAATTAAATGCATTAGAGGCAGTCGATTATGAATCTGTGATGAAACTAAAATGGAAGGTTTTAAGAACCTTGTTTGATAAAAATGGTAAACATGAATTGGCCTCGGCTAGTTTCACTGAATTTTTTAAAGACAATGCGCACTGGTTGGTTTCTTATAGTGCATTTTCTTATTTACGAGAATTGCATGGTACAGTTAATTTTAATGCCTGGCCAACACATTCAAAATACAATGAATTAGCTATTCAAAAATTGGCGGACCCTAAGTCTAGTACTTATTCAGAAATTAGTTTTTACTATTATGTACAGTATCATTTGCATTTGCAATTAAAGTTGGCTACTAGGTATGCGCATGAAAATGGCATTATTGTAAAAGGAGATATACCTATTGGTGTGTATAGGTTTGGGGCGGATGCCTGGCAGCATTCAGACTTATTTCATATGGACAGACAAGCTGGCGCTCCTCCAGATGATTTTGCAGTGAAAGGACAGAACTGGGGCTTTCCTACTTATAATTGGGAAAAGATGGCCGCTACCAATTATAGTTGGTGGAAACTTCGCTTCGAGCAAATGCGTTTTTATTTTGATGCTTTTAGAATTGATCATATTTTAGGATTTTTTAGAATTTGGAGTATACCTATGCATGCAGTAGATGGCATTATGGGACGTTTTGTTCCTGCCATTCCAGTAAGCTTGCAGGATTTTCATAGTAAGGGTATTTCATTGGATGCATACAGATTTACCCAACCCTTCATTAATGAAACCAATTTGTTTCAATTATTTGGCTATGATAACGAGTATGTAAAAAATAATTATTTAGAAGCGCTAGGGTATGGACAGTATGCATTCCAACCTGCTTTTCAAACACAGATTCAAGTAGTAGATCATTTTAAAACCCTAACTAATGACGATTGGCAAAATAAAATTCAAGATGGTTTAATGCAACTATTAACCAATGTAATTTTATTTGAAGATGAAAAGCCGGGTCTGTATCATTTCAGATTTAATATTGAAGGCACATCCTCTTTTCAATCACTTGATGATAAAACAAAGCAAGTATTTAGAGAATTGTATGTAGATTATTTCTTTGTCAAACAAAACAATACTTGGGAGAAAGAGGCATTAGAAAAACTACCTAATTTAAAAAGAGCCACCAATATGCTTATTTGTGGAGAGGATTTAGGATTAGTGCCCGCTTGTTTACCTGAAGTAATGAAGCAGTTAGGCATTTTAAGTTTGGAAGTGCAAAGAATGCCTAAGGCAAACAATAGTTTATTCTTTAATCCAAAAGATGCGCCTTATTTAAGTGTAGTTACACCTTCCTCTCATGATACAAGTACTTTAAGAGGATGGTGGGAGGAAGACCCTTCTAAGACCCAACAATTTTTTAAAGAACAATTAGAACAGTCTGGTGAAGCACCTAAATTTTGTGAGCCATGGATTAACAAAGCCATACTTATTCAACATTTATATTCGCCCGCCATGTGGTCAATATTTCAATTGCAAGATTATTTAGGCGTAGATGCAAAATTAAGAAGGCAAGACCCACATGCTGAAAGAATTAATGAACCAGCAAATCCTAAACATTATTGGCGCTATAGAATGCATCTTAGTTTAGAAACTTTAATAGCTTCGAAAAGCTTTAATGAACAGTGGGCTATAGCCATTAAAGAATCTGGCCGCTAAATAGACCTATTTAGTATCTTAGCTAAAATTTTAAAAGTGCAATTAGATTTTTGGGAACAACAACTACCATTTGAATATCCATTCACCATTTCTAATGGAAGAACTAAAACGCATCAGCATAGTTTGATGATAAGATTGTCTTTAGGCAATTGGCAGGGGTATGGAGAAGCACCAGCCATTGTTTATTATAATGTCACAGTGGAATCAATGATGGAGCTTTTAGAGAAAAATAGAAAGCTTATTGAAAAATTTGCATTGATAGATCCCGAACGCTTCTGGCATTTTTTACATCATTTATTTCCCAATGATCCCTTTTTAGTTTCGGCATTAGATATGGCAGGCTGGGATTTATTCGGGCAAATGAAAAAACAGCCAATCCATGAAATTTGGAATACGCCTTGGAATGAAGAAACGCCCACACCTATTTGTGATTATACCTTGGGTATTGATACCACTACTAAGATGGTGGAGAAAATGAAAGCACATCCATGGCCAATTTATAAAATTAAAGTAGGCACCGATTATGATATTGAAATGATTACAGCGATGCGTGCACATACTAGTGTACCACTGCGTGTAGATGCCAATGCAGGATGGACTACTGAAGAAGCCTTACAAAAAATTCCAGCTTTAGCAGACTTAGGGGTGGAATTAGTGGAACAGCCATTAGCAAAAGATAATTGGGAAGGAATGGCGCAACTAAAAGTAGCCTCAACAATTCCTTTATTTGCAGATGAGTCCTGTGTGTTTGAAAAAGATGTGGCTACTTGTGCCAATTATTTTCATGGCATTAATATTAAACTCACTAAATGTAGTGGCCTTACACCTGCCTTAAGAATGATTAAAGAAGCGAAAACCTTAGGCATGAAGGTAATGATGGGTAGCATGAATGAATCGGTGATTGGTTCTGCTGCAATTGCGCAGTTCTTACCACAACTTGATTATGTAGATATGGACGGCCCATTACTAATGACAGAATTAAATGCAGTAGGGCTTGATTATAATATGGAACATAACAAGGGTAAGATAACCCCATTAACCAGCCCGGGAT
>JBEGKS010000201.1:0-3616 GCA_041183945.1 Bacteroidota bacterium
GCTTATATCTCTTTTAAATTAGCGCAGAAGGATCCTGAAGCTACATTTATAGTAGCCCCAAGCGATCATTTAATTTTAGAGCAAGAAAATTTTCAAAAAATTGTGGAGCAGTCACTTGATTTTGTTACGCATATCAAGGCCTTGGCTACATTAGGTATTAAGCCAACGAATCCCAATACAGGATATGGTTATATTCAATACGAAGGCTTAGAAGTAAGCAAGGGGGTGTATAAAGTAAAAACATTTACTGAAAAACCCACAGAGGAAATTGCAGAGTCCTTTATAGCCAGCGGCGATTTTTTATGGAACGCCGGTATTTTTGCTTGGAAAGCTTCTACCATTATTGCTGCATTTGAAAAGTATCAACCAGAAATGTTTGAATTATTTGATGGAGAAAAAGCAAACTTTAATACGGCTGCAGAAAAACAATCTATTCAAAAAATTTATCCGGATATTGCTATTATGGAAAAAGCAGATAATGTTTATGTAATACCTGCAAGCTTTGGCTGGAGCGACTTAGGCACTTGGAATAGCGCTTACGACAATATGGAAAAAGATTATTTCGCCAACGCAGTAGCCTCTGACAATGTCATTGTGATTGATGCTACTAAATGTATGATTAACGCGCCCAAGGATAAACTAGTGGTAGTGCAAGGTTTGGACGATTTTATAGTAGTGGATACCAAGGATGTACTACTTATATGCAGTAAAGAAAAAGAGCAGTCTATTAAAGAATATGTAGCTGAAGTGAAAAGACATAAGGGCGATAAGTACATCTAAAGAACAGTACATCTAGAGACAATTACTTTAAATTCGGCAGAAATTCTTATCTTAGTTTAGAACGCATTAGCTTAATACACCTAAATTCTCCCAATGGCAACTATCATTACTGGAACGGGCAGCTATATACCTGGTCTTGTTGTACCTAATAACTCTTTTAGCGACCATCATTTTTATGGAGAAGACGGCGTATTAATTAATACGCCCAATACTGAAATTTTTGAAAAATTCAAGGACATCACAGGCATTTATGAAAGAAGATATGCAGAAGAAAATGTAAACACTTCTGACCTTGCCACCAAGGCCGCAGCCTTAGCCATTGAAGATGCAGGTATTGACCCTGAAACCATTGATCAGATAATTGTAGCCCATAATTTTGGTAACGTTATTGCAGGCACTATTCAATCCGACACCATTCCAGCCATTGCTTCTAGGGTAAAGAATTTACTAGGTATTCGCAATCCTAATTGTGTGGCCTATGATTTATTATTTGGCTGTCCAGGCTGGATTCAAGGTGTGATACATGCCGATTCTTTTATTAAATCTGGTTTAGCTAAAAGATGTTTAGTCATAGGTGCTGAAACATTAAGCAGAGTGATAGACCCCCACGATAGAGATAGCATGATTTTTAGTGATGGCGCAGGCGCCTGTATTGTCGAAAATTCAACAGATGCTACAAGTGGTATACTTGCTAGCAGTGTGCAAAGTCATTGCATGGATGAAACCTATTTTTTATACTTAGGTAAATCATATCATCCGGAAGGAGAAGAAGCCACAAGGTATATAAAGATGAAGGGGCGTAAGGTATATGAGTATGCCATTAAGAATGTGCCCATTGCCATGAAAGAATGTATTGAAAAGGCAGGGGTTGATATTCATGATGTAAAAAAATTCTTCTTACATCAGGCGAATGAAAAAATGGACGAAGGCTTCATTAAAGCATTATTTAAATTGTATGGCATAAGAGAAATTCCTGAAAATGTTATGCCCATGAGTATTCATGAACTAGGCAATAGCTCAGTGGCCACTATTCCTACATTATACGATATGGTAAAGCATGGTAAGTACAAGGAACATCAATTGAACAAAGGAGATGTAGTTATATTCGCCTCTGTGGGTGCAGGTATGAATATTAATGCTATTTGCTATAGAGTTTAATTAGTACCCTCTTACATTTTTTCCTTCTACATAATTTTTAAAGGCCTTATTACAAACCTTATTTCCTCCAGGTGTGGGGTAATTACCTGTAAAGTACCAGTCGCCAGTATTGGTTGGGCAACATTCATGTAAATCCTCAATGGTTTGATAAATAACTTCTACAGGAATTTTTATATCTTCAGGAGTAATTAACTGTGCAATTTTATTTGAAATTTCTTCGGGCGTAAATGGCTTGTATAATTGACGCACTACATTTTCAGTATGTAATTCATTGGTAGCTTCTAAGGCAATAATTTTTTGATAGGTTTCGTCTATCACATTGGCCATCCCCTTCTCATTTAGTAATGCTATCACCGCTCTAAAGGCAATGAAATCATTCATCTTACTCATGTCAATACCATAACAGTCGGGGTATCTAATTTGAGGCGCTGAAGAAACCACTATAATTTTTTTAGGCCCTAAGCGAGACAGCATTCTTATAATACTTTCTTTCAAAGTTGTGCCTCTTACAATACTATCATCAATAATAACTAAGGTATCTTCATCCTTGCGAACTGTGCCATAGGTAATATCGTATACGTGCTGCACCATTTCATTTCTATTGGTATCCTCGGTAATGAATGTGCGTAATTTCACATCTTTAATCGCTATTTTTTCTTGTCTAATTTTACGATTAATCATAGCCTCTAACTTCTCTTCCGTCACATCATTTCCCCAACTTAAAATTCTTTCAACTTTAATTTTATTTAAGTATTTCTCCATGCCTTTTACTAAACCATAAAAAGCAACTTCAGCTGTATTCGGAATATAAGAAAAAATAGTATTTTTCAAATCGTTGTCAATGCGCTCTAATACAATTTGACTTAAATGATTACCCAAGGCAATTCTTTCTCTATAAATTTTTTCATCACTTCCTCTTGAAAAATAAATTCTTTCAAAAGAACAAGCTCGTCTTTCTTTAGGTTCAATAATTTGCTCTATGCTGTATTTACCTTCATCGTCAACCAGTAAGGCTTGACCTGGCATGAGTTCTAAGACTTCATTTTCAGCAACATTGAATGTAGTTCTGATAGCAGCTCTTTCACTAGCTGCAACAATCACTTCATCATCGATATAATAATAAGCAGGTCTAATACCATGGGCATCTCTTAAAATAAAGCTATGTCCATTGCCTACCAAGCCACCCACTGTAAAACCTCCATCAAATAAAGGCACGGCTTTTTTTAAGGCATCGGCAATATTGGGGTTATTAGGATTAATGGACTCTTCGTTGGTTAAGAAATGATGTACCACTTCCATCATGGCTGCTAAATCACTTTGTTTTTCAAAAGGTGCTGGGTCTAGATTAATTTTTTCAAATAATTCATCGGTATTGACTAAATTAAAATTACCTGCTAATGCTAAATTCTTACCAGGCGCTAAATTGCGCTTGATAAAAGGATGGCAAAAATCAAGATTATTTTTTCCTTGTGTTCCGTAGCGTAAATGACCCAATAGAATTTCACCCATAAAAGGTAAATGCCCTTTCATTAAACCTGGATGCTTGGCAATATCTGGTTGAAATTTTTCAAGCTCTTGTATTTCTAAACCTATTTTATAAAATAAATCGGCAATAGGTTGTTGCGCATTACTGCGTAGTCGATATAAAAAAGGATTACCTGGTTCAATATTTAATTTA